>CAZLYG010000506.1:0-4006 GCA_964563075.1 uncultured Steroidobacteraceae bacterium
GGCTCCGCAGATGCGCTGCGCGTGGCGCCAGCTCAATCCTCCGGCGCTGTTCGATCAGATGGAGCGCACCGAAATCGATCTGGCGATCATGACTGTCAACACGGCGCCGGCACAGCTGCGCAGCCGTACGCTTTTCAGCGAACGATACGTATTCATCGCGCGACGCAACCATCCACGCATACGCCGCTCCGTGGACCTGGATACTTTCGTCGAGCTCGAGCATGTGGTCGTCTCACCGCGCGGCGGCGGGTTTTCCGGTCCCACCGATGCGGTGCTGCGATCGCGTCACCGCTCCCGGCGCGTTGCCCTGTCTGTGGCCACCTTCCTGATCGTGCCGGAAATCGTGGCTCAGTCGGATCTGGTCGCCGTCGTGCCGGAACGGCTGGTGGGTAATCACGCCGATCGCCTGCTCGTCCGCGAGCCACCGGTTCCCATAGCCGGCTTTACCATGGGAATGGTCTGGCATGAGCGCACCACAGCGCACCCGGCTCACCGCTGGTTTCGCGAGACACTGGCCGGGGTCGTCTGACGCCGGAGTTTCGCCAGTTGACACCGGCCGCCCTCGCCCGATGACACTAGCCGCCTTCGCCCGATGGCACCGGCCGCCCTCGCCCGATTCACGCCAGCGGCCGCGGCACCTGGCGCCAGCGCGCGCCAACCGCGCGGCGATCACTTGGGGCGTTGTCGCCGGCGCGCGCTCGTGTCGGGGGCACGCGACGGACGCGCCGCAGCGCTCGGGCCCCGCGGCGGTGCGGCAACGTGCTGAGCCGCGTGCTCACGGCGAGCCTGTCGCCGCTGGAGATGTTCCTTCCACGCGGCCGTCCGGTCACGGATGAAGTCACTCAGATCAGCCGTCGAAGCAAACGACGGCGGATCGACCTTCTCCTCGTAGTGTCCCTTCTCGTTGCGGATCGGCAGTTGCGCGACGCGCGCTGCGTGGATCTTGTCGAGCGTGGACGGAACCGACGAGTTCGGATGCTCGGCGCTGGTCGCCGGGGCCAGCACCCCCTTCAACGGGTCATCGACGCGCGGCTTCGCCAACGTCAGTACATCTCCCAACGAGCCGGCCGCACGGTCCCGCGCGGTCAGCGGCACCGTACCCCAGCGCTCGCTGATGGTCTTCAGCACGGAAGTGTGGTCAATCGGTCCCGAACCGCGGAACACCGTGCCTGCGGGAATCAAGGGCGAGACCAGCACCGCCGGCACTCGCAACCCGAAACGTGAGAAGTCGAACCCGTTCTCACCCACGGAGCCGTCGTTGGGCGGGGCGGCATTCGTCGGCGGGGCAACGTGATCATAGTTTCCGCCGTGCTCGTCATAAGTAACGATCAGCAGCGTCGAGCTCCAGCTCTTGCCATTACGCACCGCGGTGTAGACGTCGAGGATCAGTTGCTCGCCCTTGGCGACATCGTAGTTGGGATGCTGACTGTTGCCGCTGGAGTCCCAGCTCGGCTCGAGGAAGGTGTACACCGGCAGCGTTCCGTCGGCGGCCCGCTGCTGAAAGTCGCGGAAGTGTCCGAAGTGAGTCTCCGCTGCCTGTGCGGTATCGGAAAAGTCCAGCCGGGTGAGCGGATCGCGGTTGTAGCCGAAGATCGCCCAGTCCAGGCTCTTATCTGACATTCTTCCGTAGATACTCGGGCACGTGAAGCTCTTCGTGTGATCGTCGAGATGCCCCTGGGAAGTGCCGGCCGCCGCAAACGCCCTGTTGGGCATGGTCATGGTCGGAGCGGACGCAAACCAGGCATCGCACACGGCGTAGCCCCGCGCCAGGCCCGATAGCACCGGAAGCAGCTCCGGGGGATACATCCCCATGATCTGCGACGGCTGCGTCCCCGGCAGGGTGTCCTGGTAATGCTTGGCGAGATCGGAAGCGATGGCGGCCTTGAAATTGATGACAAACCCCTGATTGGTCGCGACCGCACCCATCGCCGGGTCATCGGTGGAGAACAGCTGAAAGTTGGTGTTGAAGAATCCCTCGCCCGGATCCGCCCCGGGCATCAGGTAGGGATTCGCATCGCCCGCGCCGATCCGATAGACCTGTACCGGACGTCCCTGGTCATCGGGGTTCGACTCGTGCCCGGTCAGGCCGTCGAAGGGTTGTCCGGCGGGGGAGACGTTGCCGGCATCGCTGTAGAGGAACCCGAGCATCTGATCGAAGGAGCGGTTCTCCAACATCAGATGCACGATGTGGTTGACCTGGCCGAGCTGATTTTTCATTGGCCGCTTCCTTTGAGTCAGGACCCGCCGCGGCTCACGGAGCGTCCTGACGATCCAACTGTGCGCGAATGGCCTGCTCGAGAGTTCGATCCGGCGCCGAGGGTGCAATCTCCACACGCACCAGATCCCGCGCCATCTGCAGCGCACGCTCGCGCAGCTGTGCGAGCGAGCTGCCCGGCTCGTGCGGAAGAATACACTTTACGACGATCTGGGTGCGATCGCCCTCGGGATAGCGCTCGTGGGAGTGGAAATGCACCCGCACTTCCACGCGTTTGCCGTCGGACGAGAAGTCGATGCGCGAAACCTCCGGCGGCGCGAATTTCACGACGGTCCCGACTTCAGGCCCGGTCAGTTGACGACGCCGTCGATCGCGACGCGGCGACGCTGCTGCAGCGCAGCCGGACTGGGTTTGACGGCGATCAGGTTGCTCTCGAACTCACGGCTGCAGATGTCCCAGCCGGATTGCTCGGCGCGGCGCCGGCAGGCACTTGGATCGACGCTCAGCGCTCGCACCGCGGCAGTCGCCAGATCCTCGTGCAGCGACCCGGTGACTCCATCCTCGATGACATCGATTGGGCCTGCGACAGGATAGGCCGCCACGGGTACGCCGCACGCCATCGCTTCCAGGTTGACCAGGCCGAAAGTATCCGTGAGGCTGGGGAACACCAGGACATCCGCCGCCGCGAGATGCCGGGCCAGCGTCTCGCCCCGCTGATAGCCGACGAAAGTCGCATCGGGGAACTGCACTTGACAGCGCGGCCGCTCCGGACCGTCGCCGATAACAACCTTCGATCCCAGCCAGGGCATACTCAGGAAGGCATCGACGTTCTTCTCCACTGCCACACGCCCCACGTAGGCGGCAATCGGCCTGGGCAGCGTCAGAAATTCCTTGCTCTGCGGACGGAACAGACGCGTATCGACGCCCCGCCGCCAGCGCGAGATATTCCCGAAGCCGCGCTCGACGAGCTGCGCCTCAACCGTCGGGGTGCTCACCATGCACGTGTGCGCGGCGCCATGGAACCAACGCAACCAACGATAGGAGACCGAAGTTGGGATCGGAAAGCGCTGGCGCAGATATTGCGGAAACTGCGTGTGATAGGAGGTCGTGAACCGCAGGCCGTGACGGATGCAGTAGCGGCGCGCAGCTAATCCCAGTGGGCCCTCGGTGGCGATATGCAGAGCCTGCGGCTGAAACGCCGTGATCAGCTGCGCCATGCGCCGGTAGGGAAACACAGCGACCCGGATTTCCGGGTACGTCGGGCAAGGTAGCGTACGGAACTGGTCCGGGGTCACCATGCGGATGGTGTGGCCGAACTGCGTCAGGCAAGCCACGGTCTGCGACAGCGTGGTGACGACGCCATTGGTTTGTGGCACCCACGCATCGCTGACGATCAGGATTTTCATGCCCATGCGCCTTGTCTGCCACCTCTTCCCGCACAGCTGTCCTCGCCACGGGCATGCCAGAATTGCCCGGCCGCATGACAATCAGATGAACGCTGCCGCCCAATGCGACCGGGTTCAAACTCCCGCGCGGCTGTCATGATTCGGCAACTATCCTGATATAAATCCTCCATGCCGGACCATCCATACGAGGCTAGAGAATGCAAAGCTTCCTGCAGGCCCTGGAAATTCAGCGCTGGGACGACCATCGCTACTACCACCACAGCCGCGTCAACCAGTCGTTGCACCTGTTGAGTGCGATCTGCTTCCTGGTCGCCTACGTGTTGCTCTTCACCGACCCGGCCTACGCGGCCTATGTGGCCTGGCTGGGCGCCATGGTGAGCCGCCA
>CAZLYG010000507.1:0-4004 GCA_964563075.1 uncultured Steroidobacteraceae bacterium
ACAGCCTGCATGACGGCTTCCGTGCCCGACATGTGGAACGAGACTTCATCGAGGCCCGATATCTCTCGCAGCCTGCGCACGTTGTACGCGATCACCGGATGGTACGCGCCGAGCACAGGTCCCAGGTCCTGAACCCGCTCGCTACCGCGGCGGATGCACTCCTTGTAGAAGTCGTAGCCGAACAGGTTGGTCCCGTAGGAGCCCGTCAGGTCGAACAGCCGATTGCCATCCAGATCGGTCACCGTCGGCCCGGAGGAGGATTGCAGCAGGCTCCCGCCCTTGAAGTGCTCGCGCACATGACGGCTGAACTGGAAGGGCACGCGGTACCGCGAGGTGAACTCCAGGTCCGAGATGGCGCCCTCCAGCTCGCCCGTGCGTGCCGCCGTCACGGCAAAGCAGCGCTTGAATTCCTCCGCGAGACGCACAAACGCCTTGCGCCGGGTGGCAGCGACATCCTGCGGCGCCTCATCGGCGCAGAAGAAGCGCTCGTCAGAGTACTCGTAGAAGGGGACGAGCCGCGCCACACGGCGCGCCATCCTTCCATGGCCGGCGAGCGAGCGGTGCTTGGCCAGGGACAGCTGCAGGCGCAGCCGCAATCTGTTCAATATGACAACACCGACCAGCGCGGCGGCCAGCACGTACACGATGCTCAGGTAGCTCATCCAGTCACTCCAGCGGGTGTGCCCCGTCGGCCGCAACCGTATTTCAATTCGATGACAACCCCGTGAAACCGCTCATCGCAAAAATCGTTCAACACGAGAATCTCAACTTTTTGCTGACCAACCGCATCCCGCGGCGCTGGCTGACCCTGTTCCTGGGCTGGTTCAGCAAGCTCGAGCAGCCGCTGGTGCGCCGGCTCAGCCTACGCGTATGGCGGTTGTTCTCGGACCTGGATCTGAGCGATGCGAAGCGCAAGAGCTTCAAGAGCCTGCACGACTGCTTCACGCGTGAGCTGCGCGAGGGTGCCCGCCCGATCGATACAGGCACGGATGTCGTGGTGAGCCCGTGCGACGCCATCATCGGCGCCTCCGGCAGGCTCGAGGACGGCACACTGTTGCAGGCCAAGGGCTTTCCCTACACCCTGGAGAGCCTGCTGGGGCCGGCTCACGCCGAGCTGATTTCGCAATACGCCCAAGGCTCCTATGTGACCCTGCGGCTCACGGCGGGCATGTACCATCGCTTCCATGCTCCGCACGACTGCCGCGTCGAGCAGGTCACGTACCTGTCGGGCGATACGTGGAACGTCAACCCGATCGCTCTCAAGCGCATCGAGGAGCTGTTCTGCAAGAACGAGCGCGCGGTCATCCAGTGCCGGCTGCAACCTTCAGGCATTCTGCTCACGCTGGTACCGGTGGCAGCGATCCTGGTCGCCAGCATCCGCCTGCATTTCCTGGATGTGCTGTTGCACCTGAAGTACGCGGGGCCGCACATCATTCCCTGCGATGCGCTCTTCAGCAAAGGCCAGGAAATGGGTTGGTTCGAGCATGGCTCGACAATGATCGTGCTGGCCCCGGAGGGCGTCTCACTGTTCAGCCATCTGCGCGAAGGACAACGGATCCGCATGGGACAACCGCTGCTCACCCTCGTGCCGGAGGACCAGGCCGAAGATGACGAGCAGTTCGGGGATACGGCCGCGGCGTTCTAAAGACACGAGCCTGCGGGAGTACGCAGCGTCAGGGAGCTCGAGGTGTGGGTGGAACCGGGAAGCAAAGCCGCATGCAGCTGAGCAAGACGGCCTATTACGCCGACTTCGCGATCTACGCGACGCTGGTGGCCGTGCTGCTCGCTATCGCCGCACTGGGCCCGAGCTGGACACAGCGGCTCCATTGGCTGACCGCCTGTGCCAGCGGAGCCATCATCTGGACGCTCATCGAGTATCTCCTGCACTGCTTTGTCCTGCACGGCGACTCGATGCTCGCCAGGGTGTTTGCCCCGATGCACGCCGTGCACCACGAATCGCCGCGTGCATACGTCGGCACGCCAACGTGGATCACGCTCGGCGTATTCTGGCTCGCCGTTTTCGTTCCGGCATGGGCTTGCGTGTCGCTGAACGTGGCCAGCGGACTGACCGCGGGTGTCATGGCCGGGTTCCTGTGGTACGGCGTAGTGCACCACACTATCCACTATCGCCGGCCACGGTTGCTGGCACCTTGGTTGACCGCCGCCGCACGACGACATATGTACCACCATTATTCGCCGCAGCCCGGCAATTTCGGAGTCACCGTCGCGTTCTGGGATCACTTGTTCGGAACGGTGATCGATGAGCGGCGCCCGGTCGTGAGACGACCCGTGATGCGGTCTGTCAGCGAGCGCTGACCCGTACCCCGTCAGCGAGCGCTCACCCGTACCCCGTCAGCGAGCGCTGACCCGCATCCCGTCAGCGAGCGCTGACCCGCATCCCATCAGCGAGCGCTGACCCGACCCACCTTTCGCTCGCCTCCCAGAGAGCCTCCTGCCGTGCGACGTCATTCGCCTGATCCGCCGCGGGTTGGATCTTCTGGTTCTCGTCAAAGTACCGGCCGCTCACACCCGCCACCTCGTCCGCGAGCGCGAGATAAAGCGTCGTGCGTGCACCGCGCTCTACGTCCACAATGTTGGGACTGATGATCGGCTTGATCAGTCGCAGCCAGCGCGGGAGCAGATTGGAGGCGACGACTCCCGGATGCAGGCAATTCACTGTCACCTGCGTACCGGCAAGACGGCGCGCCAGCGCAAATGTATGCATCACGTTGGCGAGCTTGGAGTGCGCGTAGGCCGCCTGCGCACTGTACGGCCGCGAGCCATCGGCGACGGCTTCGAGGTCGAGCTTGCCCTTGTAGTGGATCCGCGAGGACACGGTGACGATCCGGCTGCGCTCGGCCATGCGATCCAGGAGTAGTTGCGTCAAGAGAAACGGGCCGAGATGGTTGGTCGCAAACGTCAACTCGAAACCGTCGGCGGACACTCGCCGCTGCATCGAGACCATCCCGGCGTTGTTGATGAGCAGATCGATCCGATCCACGTCGCGCCGTACCGCCTCCGCGCTCGCGCGGACGGAGGCGAGACTCGCGAGATCGCAGTGAATTGTGCGTATGTCGGCGCCCGGGACTTGCGCAACGATGCTCTCGCGCACCCGCGAAGCGGCCGCGAGGTCGCGACACAACATCACGACGGCATAGCCCGCGCGAGCGAGCTCGCGACTGGTGACCAGGCCAATCCCGTGTGTCGTACCCGTGATGACGGCGATGCCCTTCATGACGGGACTATAGACAAGCCAGATGACGCTTTGCCGATTTCGCGCGCGCCACGGGCCGCACACCGCCCTGGTGCGCACCGCCCTTCGCAACGGCGACTAGTGAGCTCTCTCGGGCAGCTCGAACACCCACACGGCGGCCCCGTGATCCGGCGGATTCTGGATCTCCGGTACCAGCACAGGAAACGTCAGGGTCAGCGGCCCGCCGCTGCCGACGACCATCGCGACGTACTGCCTGCCCTTGACGCTGTAAGTGATAGGACAGGTGTTGGGGACATCATTCAACCGCACCTGCCACAGGGTCTGACCCGTCGCCGCATCGTAGGCTCTGAAGTACCGGTCCAGCGACCCCACGAACACGACGCCGCCCGCGGTGGCGAGCGTGCAGGTCGTCACGGGCGCTCGCTGCCGATCGGTCCACACGACCTGTCGGGTGCGCAGGTTGAGCGCCTCGATGCGGCCATACTTGCCGTCGCTGTCCGGGCGCGGACGGATCGTCCAGTTCACTCCCGAGGTGAGATTGCCGCGCTGCCCGGCAGGGGCTGGGATGAGGTCCATGCAGGCCTCCTCCAGGGGAATGTACAGAACCTGGCTGGCGGCGTCGTATGAGGTCGCAATCCAGCTGCGGCCGCTGCCGGGATGCGGACAGATCAGGTGGGGCTTGCCGTCGCCGACGATCACCTCGGGGTTGATAGTCTTGGCGCCGGTGTGCGGATCGATCGACTTGACCACATTCTGCAGGCCGAGGTCCTTTGAGAACACGTAGCGCCCG
>CAZLYG010000508.1:0-3988 GCA_964563075.1 uncultured Steroidobacteraceae bacterium
ACACGTACGCGAGCAGGCAGCGATGCAGCCGCTCCCCGTCCGGCACCCGACCGACGGCGCGGAACCACACCTGACGCGCGGGGCGGGCGGCGCGGCCGCTGACGAAATCCAGCGGCTGCACGCTGCGGAACTCGAACGGCCGCGGTTGCTCCACGAAACGGCGCATCCGTTCGCTCAATTGCGCCAACAACTCCGGGGGTGGGCGCGAGGAGTCGGTGAGCGACTCCGGCGCAGGCACTTCCGGCATCTCGATCTGGTGGTCGAAGCCGTCCTCGGGAATCTGGAACGAGGCGGCCATGTTGAAAATCGGCGCGCCGTGCTGAATGGCGACGACGCGGCGATTGGCGAAGCTGTGGCCGTCGAGGCTGCGATCGACCTGGTAGACGATCGGTGCGTTGAAATCGCCGCGCCGCAGGAAGTATGCGTGCAGCGAGTGCACGACACGCTCCTCGATGGTCGCATACGCCGCGCTCAGGGCCTGACCGAGTACCTGGCCGCCAAAAACCTGCGGGCTGCCGATGTCGCGGCTCTCGCCCCTGAAGAGATTCACCTCCAGGGGCTCGAGCTCCAACAGCTTCAGCAGATCGCTCAGTCGCGGGTCGAGGGGGGCACCCGGGCCTGGCGCGCGCACGCTCATCAGCCGACTTTGAACGTACCGCGCATCAGGGCGTTGTGGCCGGGGAAGGTGCACAAGAACATGAGCGACTGGCCGGCGAGGCCCGCGGTCGGGAATGTAATCGTGTCCGACTGCCCGCCGCCGATGGTCTTCGTGTGGGCGATGACGCGCTTGTCTGCGGGCGCGACGTAGTTGTTGGCAGGTCCGGCCGTCAGGCCGGCATTGGCGACCGCCTCGAAATCGGCTTTCTTCACCAGCACCCAGTTGTGGCCCATCGCCTCCTTGGGCAGCGTCCCGATGTGCTTCAACGTGAGCTGCACCTGCGTGCAGTCGGCCGGGACCGTGATGTCCTTCATGGAGTACTGCATCTGGTCGTTCGCAGTGATCTCGACCTTGCAGACCTTGTCCGCCGCGGCGGCCGGTGTCGAGAGCATCAGGGAGTGGACGCCGAGCAGGGCTGCTGCAACGAGCGCATGGCGCATCATCTTCATCTTACTTACCTCTTGCAAAAAACGAGTCGGCCGGATCATCCGACAAGATCAATCCGGCACGCCCAGCCGCTGATGCATGATCGGGCTGGTGGTGGTGTACTGCAGGAACTGCTTCTTCGCCGGATACAGATAGTGCTGCACGCCGAACGCCGCAAGCGCCGCCTCGTGGAAGCCGGACAGGATCAGCTTCTTCTTGCCGGGATAGGTGTTGATATCGCCGATGGCGAACACCCCCGGCAGGCTGGTCTGAAACTTCTCCGTATCGACTTTCAACGCCTTCCTCTCCAGCTCCAGGCCCCACTCCGCGATAGGACCGAGCTTCGGATGCAGTCCGAAGAATACGAGCAGGCGATCCGCTTCGAGGGCTTGCGTCGCGCCATTGGCCGTCTTGACGTTGACACCGCGCAATACCGCGCCGTCACCGATCAACGAATGCGGCAGCGCCTCCAGCAGTTGCATCCGCCCGGCAGAGACGAGCTCGCGCATCCTGGCCACGGACGCAGGCGCGGCCCGGAACTCGGCCCGGCGGTGTACCAGTGTCAGGCTGCGCGCGCGGGGCGCCAGCTCCAGCGTCCAGTCCAGCGCAGAATCGCCGCCGCCGAAAATGACGAGCCGCTGGCCATCGAGCGTACGCGACTCCTTCACGCGATAGTGAATGCCGGAGCCCTCGTAGACGTCCGCGCCTTCGATCCCGATCTTGCGCGGTTGAAACGCTCCGAGGCCGGCCGCGAGTACCACCGCGCCCGCATCGAACTCCGTTCCCGACGAGGTGCGCACGGTGAAGCGCCCGTCATCGCGCTTCGTGAGCTCGCTGACCTCCTGGCCCAGGTGCAGCTTTGCGTTGAAAGGCTTGATCTGCTCGAGCAGCCGATCGACCAACTCCTGCGCGCCGCATACCGGCAGGGCCGGAATGTCGTAGATGGGCTTCTCCGGGTACAGCTCGGCGCACTGTCCGCCCGGGACGGCCAGGGAATCGACGACGTGCGCGCCGATGCCCAGCAATCCCAGCTCGAACACTTCGAACAGCCCGCAGGGGCCGGCACCGACGATGAGCACCTCGGTCTGGATGGGCGCACCGGCGGCGCCCGCAGCGGCGGAAGAATCGACTATCGACACAGGGGGGTTCCGTCAGCCCGACAGGGGCCAGTTCAAATTTGCCCATTGTAGAGGGTCCGGGACGGTGCCGCATCCCGCCAGGTTGCGGGCAGAAACGGTCTTGATCGCGGTGCGGCCAGCCCTTGTGCCCTGAGAATGGGGCAGAATGCTGGGCCTGTCGGACCAGACGACCCCGTCAAAGGAACGCACTTGAGCTCGAACGCCGACCTGCACACCCGCCGCCAGCAAGCGATTCCGCGCGGCGTGTCGAACTCCCTGGCCATCTATGCCGAGCGCGCCGCCAACGCCGAAGTGTGGGACGTCGAGGGACGCCGTTACATCGATTTCGGATCGGGTATCTCCGTGCTCAACACCGGGCACCTCCACGCGAAAGTGAAGGAAGCCCTGGCCCTGCAACTGGAGAAGATCACACACGCCTGTTTTCAGGTGACGCCGTACGAGAGCTACGTCGCGCTCGCCGAGAAGCTCAACGAGGCGGTTCCCGGCAAAACACCGAAGAAGACGTTGTTTCTGACGACCGGCGCGGAGGCCGTGGAGAACGCGATCAAGATCGCGCGTTTCCACACAGGCCGCGCGGCAGTCATCGCCTTCACCGGCGGGTTTCATGGCCGCACGCTCGCCTGCATCAGCCTCACCGGCAAGGTGAAGCCCTACAAAGCCGGCTTTGGCCCGATGTTGCCGGACGTGTACCACCTGCCCTTCCCCATGGCTTATCACGGCGTCACGGTCCAGCACGCACTGGATGCTCTGGAGGAGCTGTTCAAAGCGGACGTCGACCCGAAGCGAGTCGCCGCGATCATCATCGAGCCGGTGCTCGGCGAAGGCGGCTTCTACGCGGCCCCTTCGGAGCTGTTGCGCAAGCTCCGCGACATCTGCAACCAGCACGGCATCGTGCTGATAGCCGATGAGGTGCAGTCAGGGTTCGCGCGCACGGGGCGCATGTTTGCCATCGAGCACTCCGGTGTCGAGCCGGACCTGATGACCGTCGCCAAGAGCATCGCAGGCGGAGTGCCGTTGTCCGCGGTCATCGGCAAGGCCGACATCATGGATGCGCCAGAGGCCGGCGCGCTCGGTGGCACGTTCGCCGGCTCACCGCTGGCGTGCGCTGCGGGGCTCGCCGTACTCGAAGTGATTCGCCACGAGAACCTGCTTCAGCGCGCCAATCACATAGGCAACTTCATGAGCTCGCGCCTGAAGGGCCTGCAGGCGCGCTTCCCCGGGATCGGCGAAGTCCGCAACACCGGCGCGATGGTTGCCATCGAGCTGGTGAAGGGCGGGCGCGCCGATGCGCCGGATGCGGCCACGACCCGGGCGCTCGTGCAGGCGGCAGCCCGGCGCGGGCTGATCCTGCTGTCGTGCGGGATGAATGCCAACATCATCCGCTTCCTGGCGCCGCTGACGATCTCGGATGCGCTGCTGAAGGAAGGCTTGCACCTGCTGGAGCAGGCGCTGGACGAAGTCACCCGCGCCGCCGCGCCCGCCTAGTGGCACTGAGCAGCCGGCAAAAACCACGCTGTTTGCCGGCGGCAACGCAGCTGATGTCCGAAAAAAGCGCCGCAGGCGACTTTTTTCCAATGAACTAGGCGCGGCCGGCGTTGGCGTCCGTTGGCGTGTGAAAGTATTCGCTCTCGGAGGCGAGTTGCTCGATGAGGCGTTTCAGCTCCGCCATGCGGCCCTCGGCGGTGCTGATGGGCATGCAATCCTGGCAACGCGGATCGCCGCAGGGCTGGCGCGAGTACAGCCAATACTGCAGTGCACCGGCGAG
>CAZLYG010000509.1:0-3980 GCA_964563075.1 uncultured Steroidobacteraceae bacterium
GCGTACATGTACATGAACGGCAGCGCCAGGAAGATGACGCGCATGTAATCGACGGCGAGCTCCAGCGATGCCGGAGGCGTCTTCATCAACGCGAGCAGCGGCTCGCAAAGTATCCAGCCGGCGAGCGCCATCACGACGGAAATCAGACAGAAGAACGTCGCGCTGGTGCCGATCACGCGCTTGCACTCGCGCATGTCGTTCGCGCCGATGCATTGTCCGACGAGGATGGTCGCCGCCATGGCAATGCCGAAGGCAGCCCCGATCAGCAGGAACATCACGGTATTGGAGTTCGCCGTCGCGGTGAGCGCCGCCTCACCCAGGTAGCGGCCCACCCAGATGGAGTTCACCGACCCGTTCAGCGACTGCAGGATGTTCGCGAACAGGATCGGGAGCGCGAAGCGGAATAGACCGCGACTGATGGAGCCTTCGGTGAGGGAGCGCGGTTGCATAGGCGAAAGGGTGGGGAGGCTAGCAGTGGAGGTCTGGCACGTCCAGACGGGGGATCACACGAACAAGACTAGCGGCGTGAGCAGGGGCGTAGTGTCCGCTGCGTGGCCATGCAGTGCTTTCGCCCGTCAGCGCCGCCACGCCACGACCAGCCAGACGGCGCCTCCGATCGACAGGACCCATCCGGGCCACTCGGCCGCTCCGTTGACGCCCAGCCAGACCAGTCCCCCCAGCAGCAGGACCGAGCCGATCCTCATCGAATCCCGCCGCCGCCCGTTCCTGCGGATCTCGGCCTGCAGGGCCTCGATAGCGGGTGCTTCCATCTGCATCTTGAGCGTACCGCCCCGAGCGCGCTGCACGGCACCTTTGACTAGAGCCGGGAGCGCGCGAGCGGCCTCGATCAGATCCGGTGCCTGCTGGCGGAGACTCTTCAGCACCTGCAGCGGACTGGTCCGTTCGCGCATCCATTCCCGCAGGATCGGGCTGGCGGTGCTCCAGATATCCAGCTGTGGATACAGGTCGCGCCCCAGCCCTTCAATGTTCAGCAGCGTCTTCTGCAGCAGGATCAGCTGAGGCTGCACTTCCATGTCGAAGCGGCGTGAGATCTCGAAGAGCCGCAGCAGGATGTTGCCGAAGGAGATGTCCTTGAGCGGCCGATCGAACACCGGCTCGCACACCGTGCGCACGGCGGATTCCATCTCGTCCACGCGTGTGTTGGCAGGTACCCAGCCCGATTCCACGTGGAGCATGGCCACGCGCCGGTAGTCACGATTGAACACCGCCAGAAAATTTTCGGCTAGATAGTGCTGATCGCGCGGATCCAACGTACCGACGATTCCGAAGTCGACTGCCGCGTAGCGTGGGCGGCGCGGGTCGTCGGTCAGCACGAAGATGTTGCCGGGGTGCATGTCGGCGTGAAAGAAGTTGTGGCGGAACACCTGAGTGAAGAATATCAGCACGCCGTTCTCTGCCAGGCGCGCGATATCCGTGCCGGCGGTCCGCAGCCGTTCCATGTCGCTGATCGGCACCCCGTGGATTCGCTCCAGCACCAGCACGTTGCGGCGACAGTAGTCCCAATGGACGTCCGGCACATACAGCAGGTCCGAGCCGGCGAAGTTGCGCTTCAGTTGCGAGGCGTTGGCGGCCTCACGCAAGAGGTCCAGCTCGTCGAGGATGGTCTTCTGGTATTCGCCTACGATCTCGCGCGGCCGCAATCTTCGGGCTTCGCCCCAGTACCTGTGCGCCAAGGCAGCGAGTGCATGCAGCACCTCCAGATCCCGTTCGATCTGCTCCTGCATGCCCGGCCGCAGCACTTTGACGACCACCTCGCGCCCGTCGCGCAGCCGTGCGACATGCACCTGCGCAATCGATGCAGCCGCGAGCGGCGTCTGGTCGAACTCGGCAAACACCTCGCCGATCGGGCGCTGATAGGCGCTCTCGGCAATCTGTGTGGCAATCGTCCCCGGAAAAGGCGGGACGCGGTCCTGGAGCTTGGCCAGCTCGTCTGCGATATCGTCGGGCAGCAGATCACGCCGCGTCGAGACCGCTTGACCGAACTTCACGAATATCGGGCCGAGCTCCTCGAGTGCCCGCCGCAGACGCTCACCACGTGTCGCACCCCGGCGGCGCTCGAACCAGATCCCGGGGGAGAGATAGAACAGGAAACGCAACGGCCGGTAGAGATGCGTCGCGCGCACGAAGTCGTCGAGGCCATGCTTGAGCAGCACTCGCTGTATCTGTACAAGCCGCGCAAGGACGCGCAGCTTCACTCGAGGTCTCGCGGTGTCATGCGCGCATCAAAACGTCGAGCCGCGCTTCGAGACGATCCACGTCCTCCCGTAGCGCATCGACGCCACGAAGAAACTGTTCGCCCTCATTGCGAGGGACAAGATCGCGGCGCTCGTGAGCCAGGTACTCGGCGACGTTTGTCAGGGCGGTGCTCGCCGCATGCCGCCCCCACGAAAACACAACGCGGGTGAAATTCCCAACCTGGTGTGCCGGTACGTCGCCTACGGCGCGCGCGAGAAGTTCCTCCAGATCGGGCCTCAACAGGAGGCCCAGCTCGCGAAATCGATCAGCGATCGCAGCATCCCCCCGGATCTCGACTCCCCTGCGTTGCAGCACTGCCCGCGGGGCGTCCCCGCTCAGCGCGAGCAGCCCCAGAGGCCCGCCACGGACTTCCGCATCGGCAGGAGCGGACCCGCGCGTCACTTTCAGCATGTCCCCGGTCGATTCCACGAGGATGCGGGCCACGTCGGGAATTTCGACGGCCAACTTCTTGCCCGCAAGCTCCCTGCACAGACTCTGGGCGCGGGGAGACAGGGGGAGGCCCCGGTTGAGCGCATTTTCGAGCGTGGCGACGAGCATCAGTACCGGTAGCCGCGGTGAACCGCGACGATCCCGCCGGAGAGGTTGTGATAGCGGCACCCTTCGAGGCCGGCTGCCTGCATCATCGCCAGCAAGGTCGCCTGGTCAGGGTGCATGCGGATCGATTCGGCCAGATAGCGGTAGCTCGCTTCGTCCCCCGCCACCAGCTTGCCCAGCAGCGGCAGGACTCGGAATGAATACGTATCGTAGAGGGTCTTGAGGCCCGGTGCGGTGGGATGGGAGAACTCCAGCACCAGCAGCTGGCCGCCGGGCCGAAGAACCCGCCGCATCGAGGCGAGCGCAGCTGGCTTGTCCGTGACGTTGCGCAGCCCGAACCCGATCGTTATGCAGTCAAAGGTGCGGTCGGCGAAGGGGAGATGCTCCGCATTGGCCTGTGCGTACTGCACGTTGCCTACCAGTCCGGCATCGATCAGCCGGTCCCGTCCACGGGCGAGCATGGAGGCGTTGATGTCGGTGAGCACGACGAGCCCTCGTTCTCCGACCTGGCGCGCGAGACCGGCTGTCAGATCGCCCGTGCCGCCGGCTACGTCCAACGCTCGCTGTCCTGGACGCAGGCCTGTCTGCGAAAGCGCGAACTGCTTCCAGAGCCTATGGATGCCCCCCGACATCAGGTCGTTCATCAGGTCGTAGCGCGCGGCGACGGAGTCGAAGACGCCGCGCACGCGGCGCGCCTTCTCGCTCCAGGGCACTCTCTCGTAGCCGAAATCGGTCTGGTCGGTCATGATTCTCCTGTGGCCGTCATTTTAAGGGTCCAACCACTCCACGGCCATGGCATCCCTGCGCGAGGTTGCTTTTTCCTGGCGCGATTGCGCTAGAATCCCCGCCGTCGAAAGAGAGGGGTCGAGAAACGAAGGCCGGGTGGGTTTACCATCCGGCCTTTTTTACGGGGTACGGGAGGCTTGCGCTTTGCGCTGCAGGTACCTGGCCCATCTTTCCGGCTGCTCGCGTCCGAGCTCATGCAGGTACTTCCAGGTGAACAGGCCGGTGTCATGGCCGTCATCGAACACCAGCTTCACGGCGTATTGACCGACCGGCTCGACCGCCCTGATGCCGACATTCTCCTTGCCCAGGACCAGCACCTCCTGGCCGGGACCGTGCCCCTTCACCTCGGCGGACGGCGAGCTCACGCGCAGATATTCGAAGGG
>CAZLYG010000510.1:0-3970 GCA_964563075.1 uncultured Steroidobacteraceae bacterium
GCAGTGGTGCGAAGGCCATCTCAGCGCTCCTGCTTGCGCATCAAGGAGCGGATCTTCTCCAGCTCCTCGATGCTGAGCTGCTTGGAATCCAACAGCCGCTGCACGAGCAGGGTCGGAGCGCCGTCGAATACGTTACTCACGAGGCGTGCGAGACTCGCGGCCTGATACGCTTGCTTGGATACCGCGGCCTGGTACAGATGGCCGCGCCCTTCCTTGATGCTGACCACATATCTCTTCTGCTCGAGGATGCGGATGATGGTCGAGACACTCGTGTACGCGAGCTCGCGCTGCGGACGCAGCGCTGCGAGCACCTGGCGTACGGAGCACGGGCCGAGCCGCCAGATGACGTTCATCATCTCCAGCTCCGTCGCGGTGAGGGGACGATCCAACTCGCGTGACTTGTTGGCCATGGATGCAGGGTAACTAATTTTTTAGTTGATATGCAACTAAATTCTTAGTTAGTCTGTGAGGCATGGGAGAAATCACTCGCCGCCATCTTCTCGGGTCTCTCCTGATGGGAGCGGTCCATCGGACGCGCGCCGCACCGGCGCAGGATGCGGCCGTCGCCATTACGATCGATGACCTGGATGTGGATGCCGACGACACGCCGCTGATGAATCTGGAGCAGAGGAATGCGGCAATACTCGCGACCCTGCGCCGCCATCGGCTGCGAGCAGCGTTGTTTGTGTGCGGCATGCGTGTCGACAACCCCGCAGGCCGGCGCCATGTGCGGGACTGGGGTGACGCAGGACACCTCGTCTGCAATCACACTTACAGCCACGTTCCCTACTCGAGGACGAGCTTCGAGGCGTTCTCCGTCGATACTCTGCGATGCGAACGCCTCATCCAGGATGTCCCCAACTTCCGGCGATTGTTTCGCTTTCCTGCCCTGAAGGAGGGCGCAACGCGCACGCAGCGCGATCGCATGCGTTCATTCCTGCGTGAGCATTCCTATCGCATGGGCTCCGTCACCATCGATACATCCGATTGGGCAATCGATGAGCGTCTGCGCAAGCGGCTGGCAGCACAGCCCCACGCCGATGTGGCACCGTACCGAGCTTTCCTGCTCGAGCACATCTGGCAGAGAGCCACGTTTTACGATGGACTTGCCAGCCACCTGCTGGGGCGGCCCATCAAACACACCCTCCTGATTCACCACAAGCTGCTGACCGCCCTGTTTCTGGAGGATCTCCTGCGGATGTTCACCTCGCGAGGCTGGCGGCTCGTCGACGCCGATGATGCGTTCCGCGATCCTGTGTTCGAGCGGCAGCCGAACATAGTGCCCGCGGGTGAAAGTCTCGTGTGGGCGCTGGCGAAGGAGACGGGACTCTTTGAGACCCTGTTGCGTTACCCGGGCGAGGACAGCCGTTACGAGGAGCCCCGCATGAACGAACTGGGGCTGTAGCGCGTGCGATAGGAGGGGTGTCGACGGTGATGAAGGAGGGTGTAGTCTAGCGGCAGTGAGCGTTGCCGAGGGTCCCCGTGAAAATCGACTTCGTTTCGGATGTGTCCTGTCCATGGTGTGCCGTTGGGCTGAAGTCCCTCGAGACGGCTCTGCGCCAGCTGCGTGACCAGGTCAGCGCCGACCTGCACTTCCAGCCCTTCGAGCTCAACCCGCAGATGGGTCCGCAGGGCCAGGACATCACCGAGCACATTGCCGAGAAGTATGGCTCTTCCGCCGTTGACATCGGGCGCAGCCAGGAGGTGCTCAAGGCGCGCGGCGAGGCGCTGGGCTTCAAGTTCGATTTCCAGCGGCGCAGCCGGATCTACAACACATTCGACGCGCATCGTCTGTTGCACTGGGCTGCGGGGGAAGGCAAGCAGCACGCGCTGAAGAATGCGCTGTTCAGCGCTTACTTCACCGAGGGGAAGGATCCGAGCAACGCTGAGGTGCTGGCGAAGGTGGCCGCCAGCGTTGGCCTGGATGAGAAGCGCGCGCGGCAGATCCTTGCCTCCGATGAGTTCGCTCACGAAGTGCGCGAGCGCGAGCGGTTCTACGCCGGCCTGGGGATCCACGCCGTACCTTCGGTGATCATCAACGATCGCCACCTCATTCAGGGCGGCCAGCCGCCCGAAGTGTTCGAGCAGGCTCTGCGCCAGCTGGCCAGCGGTGAGGGCGCCTCGCACTGATCCTCGCCGCCCGCTCTCTCAAGGGAGAGGGGACTCCGGGAGGTCGCGATCGATGCTCAGGTTGCAATGCGGACAGCGGGGCGAGTCCTGCGGCTTGCGCCTGCCCACCCACCACAACGCTCCAATGCCGATCGGTCGGCGGCATTTCAGGCAGGGGGTGCGAGCCTGGTTCCACAGGAGGCACGCGAAAGCGGCGAGCACCATCGCGCGCAGGAAGTAATCGGACGCGCCATCGGTGGCCAGAAACTCCTGCAGCAGTCCCGCAGTGAAGAACAGAGCGATCGCCGCGAATACGGTTCTATTCCAGCGGCGGCGCAGGTACTGGCGCATCGTCATGGAGATTCGTGGAAAGTAGCCCGGAGCGAAGAACTTAATCCGGGTCGAGCCGGCAGCTCAAGAGGCGGCGGCGAGAGGGGAGGTCAGCGGCGTTTCAGCATCTGCTTGATGACGATGGCGTCCTGCTGGTCCTGGGGACGGTTGGAAGCGATCTTCGAACGCAGGATGTCTTCCAGGCTCGCTGCCTGGACCTCCAGACCGAATACCTGGAAGGTCACTGCTGAGCGCGCGAGGTCATCGTAACCTCCGGTGCCGCTCGGCGTGAATACGAGGTCCAGTCGCCCTGCGTCCGTTATCAGGTTCCAGAGCTTCGCGCGCGATAGCGTTTGTGCGTCGCAGCTGAAGGGTAATCCTTCAGGCACGGATTCCATGTACACGCGGGCGTTCAGCTCGCGCAAAGCCTGCGCCAGGTGCGTCAGATTTTCAGGGTCCGTGGCGGGGCTGATGTCCGCATCGGCTGTCAGTCGGGGAAAGCCTTGCAGCCGTGCCGCTGTGGCACCGACCAGAATGTAGTGCACTCCGTGTTTCCCCAGGACCCGCAGGATCCTTTCAGGGTCGAACTGGCCCACGATCGACGCGCTTGGCCGACCCAAAGAAGCGGTCCGCGTTACGCAGTTCCAGCAGACGTTGCTCCGGTGTCAGCCGGAGAATACGCGGGACGTCATTGAGCATATGCGAGCGCCCGCGCAACTTCGGATTGATCGTCACCTGGAGTTCGAATCCGGCCAGGCTGATGAGACGTTCCAGCGTTCGCCAGCTTGGACTGACCGAGTCCTTCTCGATGCGAGCAATGACGGACTGCGAGGTCCGCGCGCGGCGCGCCAGCTCGCGCTGAGTGAGGCCCGAGTGGCCCCTGGCCGTGCGCAGCAGCGCGCCTGCGGTTTGCGATGGCATGCGGCAATGATAGCTGAAAAGCTCTCAGGCGGGTGGCCCTCATGTTGCACGCTGCGCCGCACAGCAGGCGGAAATACGTGAGCCTTGTCACGGCCGTCCAACCCGCCCACAGGCATCCTCACGCGTCATAAGATGGCTACTCTCCTCATCAGTGAGTCGCGCAGGATCGTGCTTCCCCTGGAAGCCGCGGTCGATGCCGTATTGCAGCTCGATTGGGAGCACGGCGGATGGCTTGCGGAGGCGCCTCTGAAGGAAGCGCGGATCGAGACCGGCCCGGAGCCGGGCCTCGTGCTGCGTGTGCAGCGCCCCGAAGCCGTGGAGCCCGAGACGCGCAAGTACTCCCTGCCGGCCGTCGCCGCCGCTATCGTGCATCTGTGCGTGAAGGCTCGAATTCCCCTGCCACGCTGGCAGAAGCGCATTGCGATCGTCCCGGAGGGCTTCGAGCTGGTCCTCGAGGGCACGGTGGAAATTTCGCGTTACTACGGCCCTTTGCCCGAGATCCGCAGGCCTGCAGTCGTTGCTGCATCGGCCCCGGAAGCACGCGAGCCTGCAGGGGCCGACGCAGCGGCGTGATCCAAGCCTGAGCAGGGTCAGCAGCCAGCTTAAGGGG
>CAZLYG010000511.1:0-3959 GCA_964563075.1 uncultured Steroidobacteraceae bacterium
CAGGAGGCCTCCTGTTAATATGCCGCCGCAGTGCGTGGGGGAGATGAGCGACTGATGCAGACTGGAACCGAGCCGCAGGATTCTGCCGAGCGTGCGCTGGAGGGCGCGGAGCAGGAGAGCCCCAAGCCGCGCCGCCGGGGGATCTACCTGCTTCCCAACCTGCTGACCACGGGGTGCCTGTTCTCCGGTTTCTACGCGATCGTGGCCTCCATCGATGAGCATTTCCCGGCCGCAGGGAAGGCCATTTTCATTGCGATGATCTTCGATACGCTCGACGGTAGAACGGCACGCCTGACCCATACTGAAAGTGCCTTCGGCAAGGAATACGACAGTCTCGCTGACATGGTGGCCTTCGGGCTGGCTCCCGCGATCGTCGCGTACCAGTGGGGCGTCGTTCGCATTACCGAATACGGCCATTACTGGGGGCGCTTCGGGTGGCTGGCCTGCTTCTTCTACGCTGTCGCCGCGGCCCTGCGCCTGGCACGCTTCAACACCCGTGCCGCCGCCGACAAGCGCTATTTCGAAGGGATTCCGAGCCCCTCCGCGGCCGCCAATGTGGCGGGGTTCGTGTGGTTCTCCAGCGTATGGCGCGAGCCGGGCCTCATCGGTCTCATCGCTGCGTTCGTGGTGACGGCGGCCGCCGGTGCGCTCATGGTGAGCCGCTTCAGCTATCCGAGCTTCAAGCAGTTCAACCTCGATCGCCGGATCAAGTTCGCGTACGTGATCATCGTGCCGCTGTTTTTCGTGCTCATTGCGAGTGACCCGCCGACGATGCTGCTGTCGATATTCGCCACTTACGCGCTGTCCGCGCCGACCCTGTGGCTGGGGCGGCGAATCCGTCGGGCACTGCGAGGTTCGGCACCGCGAGGCGCGTAGTGCCCGTTCCCAGGCGCAATCAATATCTCGAGACCATCGGGATCGACGTATGGGTGTCGCGCCGCGGTACGCCGGTCCCGGCCGGGATGGAGGGGGAGGCGGCCCCCGGCGTCCCCGCGCAGCCTGCCGAGCGCGCCGCAGCCACGCTAGCCGAGCCGCCAGCCGAGCGCGCCGCAGCCGCTCCTGCCGAGCCTGTGCATCCCCTACCGCCGGCCGCGCCGTTGCCCGCCGACCTCGCTCTGGAATGGGATCGCCTCCGCTCCGAGGTCGCGTCCTGCACCCGGTGTGCGCTGCACTCGAGCCGCACTCAGGGTGTGTTTGGGGTAGGGAACCCCCAGGCGCAGTGGCTGGTGATCGGGGAGGCGCCGGGCGCTGAGGAGGATCGCCGCGGGGAGCCCTTCGTAGGGCGCGCGGGTCAGCTCCTGGATGCCATGCTCAAGGCCATCGGCCTGAGTCGCGAGACGAATGTCTTTATTGCCAATGTCCTCAAGAGCCGCCCGCCTGGGAACCGGGATCCGAAGCCGGACGAGGTGGCTGCCTGCCTGCCGTATCTGCTGCGGCAGATCGGCCTCATGCGCCCGCGTCTGATTCTCGCCGTCGGGCGCATCGCGGCCCAAAATCTGCTGGCGACGGAGCTGTCGCTGGGACGGCTCCGGGGCAAGGTGCACCACTTTGGTGAGCTGAATACGCCGCTCATAGTGACGTATCATCCGGCATACCTGCTGCGGACTCCGGGCGACAAGCGCAAGGCGTGGGAAGACCTGAAGTTCGCGCGCGGCGTGTTCCGGCAATTGGGGCTTGGGAACTTTGGCCACCGCACCTGAGCTGTTAGCGGCCGTTCCGGAGATCGTGATCCGGCCGATGGCCGAGTCGGACGTGAGCGAGGTCGTCGCGACCGAGCGTGCGTCCTACCAGTTTCCCTGGAGCGAAGGGATATTCCGCGACTGCCTGCGCGTCGGCTACGTGTGCCGGGTGGTTACGGTTGAAGCCCGCGTGGTCGGCTACGGAGTGATGAGCGTAGGTGCCGGCGAGGCGCACATCCTGAACCTCTGCGTGCTCCAAGCCTACCGTTGCCGAGGCATCGGCAAGAGTCTGCTGACGTATCTGCTCGAGCGCGGGTCGGCCGCAGGCATGAGCGAGGCGTTCCTGGAAGTGCGCCCGTCCAACACGGCCGCAATCCGCCTCTATCAGTCGCTTGGATTCGAGCAGGTCGGCATGCGGCGAGGCTATTACCAGGCCGTCGGGGGCCGTGAGGACGCCGCAGTTCTGAAGCTTCCGCTGCGATCCCGGCGCGGACGCGGCGTCTAGGCCGCGCCACTCAGGATGCGATCGCCCGCCGACGCGTCTCGGGAGTGGCTTTTTCCGTGGCTTTTACGAGGCCCGCAAGGAATTCTGCGAACGGTGTGATGTTCTGGCTAACACTTGCTTGCTCGAGAGCCGTCATGTAGTCGGCGCGCTTCTCAACGGGGATGATGGTCCAGGGATAGCCGCCGGCGGCCATCATGGTGTTCATCAGAAAGCGCCCCATCCGACCGTTGCCGTCCATATAGGGGTGGATATAGACGAACACGAAGTGACCTAGCACAACTCGCACGGCCGGCTCTGTCTCTGTCCTCAGCAGTTCGAAGAACTCAGGCATCAATTCCCGCACAGCCTCGTGACTCGGCGGCACGTGCATCGAGCGACGGATATAGACAGCCCCGCCTCGAAAACCTGCGAGATCGGCGGGCTTCAAAATGCCGGCGGTAACGCTCGGACCAAAAAGCTCTGCATACCATGCCTCGTAGTCACGCCGCACGACAACACCGGGGTTCTCTCCGGCAAGGATCGACTCAAGACTCTTCTTCACACGCTGGAACGCTTGCCAGTAGCCGCGGGCGGCGAGCGCGTTGCGGTTCTGTCGATCATTCTCGTCGTTGTCCGGATTCCAGTTGCCCGAGCGGACACGCTCGATCAAGGCCGTACTCACCCGATAACCCTCAATGGACAGCGAGTTATAGGCATCGTTGGCGTAGAGCTCGTCCACCTGTTTGAGATAAGTCCCGGCATCCAGTCTTGTGCTGGGAGGCGCAGGAAAGGCCTTGACCACCGCCGGACTCATCGACGCCCACAATAGCCTTAGGCGATTGACATAGGGCGATGTCTCACGGGCAGCAAAGACAAGCGCTGGCTTATCCTTGAAGGGATCTGACTCACTCACGTCATGGCCGGCGGCTCGCATAGCTCGCAGGATCTGATCGGCTATCTCATTCCGGCCGATGTTCCGGAACCCTCCCGCCAGCCGGCCAGCTACTACGGTGCGACCGCCGTCCAGAAGCCGTCGAAGGAGATCGGAAGGTTCGACAACCATCGCCAGAGCTGCCCGCAAATTGTCAGGGTGGTCGGTAAACTGGCCAGGCGCGCAGCCGATGAGTGCGGCGGGCAGGTTGAAGATCCGTAGGCCACTCTTGACCTCCCGGTCTCCGGCGGGCGGAAGATCCAGGCGGATATCGAACACAGAGGTTCCGAAGAGCAGCTTGGTCGGCTTGTTGCCCCCCTTGGTCGATCGGACCAACAGCTGCTTGGGAACCGTCCAGTCGCCTATATGAAGGCTGAGTGACTGTTCCGGGCTGAGGCACCAGTCTTCGCTGAAGCGGTTGTTCAGGTACTCGGCCGAGAATGCCCAAAAGCAGGCGTACCAGCCTGTGCTTTCGCCAGCTGGCTCATCAGGCCGATTCGGGGTGTACCAGCCCTTCATCACTTCGCGGATGAACCCTGCCTTCAGGAGACGCTGGCGATGTGTCCGAGACAGTTGATTCGTGCGTATGGCAACGATCCCCGTGTCCTGCAGCTCCTTGAGAGCAGACAGCGAGTCGGCTAGTTTTTCAGAGGGTTGAGCCATGATCGTTTCTAGGTTAATCGACCGGAGAGATTCTAGGCTATTCGGTCGAACAATTTCTAGGTTATCGTGTTTTAGTATTTCTAGGTTATTCTGTCAAATGAATGCTTAGGCTCGGCTGCAGTGCAGCTAAGGTCAGGCAGATTTTGTTTATGTACATAGTGAGGACAAGTGTCGAATTCAGATTCAGAAATATCGCAGGAAA
>CAZLYG010000512.1:0-3946 GCA_964563075.1 uncultured Steroidobacteraceae bacterium
CTTGACGGTGTGCTCCTCGATATCGAGGGTTACGCGTCCCAGGGCGAGCGGCGCCGTGTTCTCCATTCCTGCTCTACGCAGCAAGGCCTTGATGCGCGCCAACAGGGTGCGCGGACTGAATGGCTTGGTGAGGTAATCGTCGGCCCCGAGCTCGAGCGCGCGCACGAGGTCTTCCTCCTCGCCGCGGACGGTGAGCATGATGACGGGCACGCGCGAGCGCTTGCGAATTGCCTCGCAGACCTGGAATCCGCTCGCGCCCGGCATGTTGATGTCGAGGACGACAAGATCCGGGGACTCGTCCTCGAACATTTTCAGGGCACCCGGGCCGTCGCCGGCCTTGAGCACGAGATAGCCCGCCTGCGCGAGCGTGAAGCCGATCAGCTCGCGCAGATCGCGATCGTCGTCTGCGGCCAGAATCTTCATGTTCCCTTTTCCGCCGGCAACGTCATGACCATCCGCGTCCTCCCAAGCTCGGTGCGAGTCAGCGCGATCGTACCTGCGTGGCGGTCGATGATCGACTTGACGATCCACAGGCCAAGCCCGAGTCCGCCGGGCTCGGGCTCTTCCTCCGCGCCGCGCCGGAAGCGGGCAAAGATGGCTTCCGTGTCGGCGGCCGCAGGGCCTGGACCTTCATCCTCGACCCACGCCGTGATGCGCGCGCCTTCGCTCTGGGCACCGATCCGCACTGTGCTTCCCTCCGGCGCGAACTTGTTGGCGTTGGCGAGCAGGTTGACGAAGACCTGTGTGAGCCGGTGCTTGTCTCCGGCGATCAGCGGGAGATCATCCGGCACCTCGACCTCCAGATGCTGTTGTCGCACAGCCAGCAGCGAGCCGATGAGCGCCTGTGCGTCTTCGACGATCTCCCGCAGCTCGACGCTCTGGTGGCGAATGCTCAGCTGTCCCGATTCGATGCGCACACTTTCCAGAAGATTGTCGATGAGGCGTGTCAGCCGCAGCGTCCCGCGCTCCAGGGAGCGCACCAGCTCCTCCTGGCGCTCGCGAGGCATGCTCTCTGGCGCAGACATTCCTTCGAGCAACAGCTCGATCGATGCGAGCTGGGCGGCCAGCGGCGTGCGGAACTCGTGCGAGATGTTGGCAAGCACCGAATCGCGCGCGCGTCGCACGCCTTCCAGCTCAGTCTCGTCTCTGATCACCTGCACCTGCAACCCTTCGACCATGCCAGAGCTCGTGATGACCGTGGTGCGCGGTGTGGACTCCGACACCTGCAGATGCTCAACGGCCTGCGCGCTGCCATCGACTCTGGCCAGCAGAATGGGGCAATGGGTGTCACAGGGCCGTCTGCCATCGACATCGCAGGGTTTGAGCACGTCGCCGCAGAAACGCCCGATGGCCTGCTCAGGCGTTACGCCCAGCAGCCGCGCGGCTTGTGGGTTCAGGTAGCGGATGGTGCGGCCTCGATCCACGGCATAGACGCCTTCCACGATCCCGCTGAGCACGGCCTGGGCCTCGCCCTCGCTGCGGCGAAGGGCTCCCGTCAGATCGACCAGGTTGCGTCGCATGTCCTCCATGGTTCGCGCGAGCTTGCCGACCTCGGCCGCTCCGCCCACGGGTATGGAGGTGGAGAAGTCGCCTTGCCCAAGGCGAACGGCGGCGTCCGTGAGCGCCTTGACCGGGCCGGCGATGAACTCGCTAAGAAGAACGCCGGCGAACACCGCGAGCGCGGCCAGGATCAGCGTCGTCACGAGGAGTTTCCGGATGAGCCGGCCGGAGGAGCTGTCAATGGCATCGGTGGGCAGGAGGGCCTCCAGAAGCGCTATGGCCTCACCCGTCGACGCGAACACGGGCACGCTGGCGGCATACTGACCCTTGGAGGCGATACGTTGGACGGCCGAGCGGCCGTCGGCGAGGGCGGCCGAGTACAGCGGCGTGTAGGCGTTCACCGGGTCGTTGGTGAAGGAGCGGTAGTCGACCAGCTTGATCTCCACTCCGACGCGGTCGCTGAGCGCTTTGGCGAGCTTGTCATTCAGCAGCAGGACGGCGTAGACGCGCGTGCCTTGGGTGTCGCCCAGGTCGGCGTAGGAGCCCATGACGGGTGTGCGCACGTTCGTCGGCAACGCGAGGAACGTCATGCCCTGCTCGCTGCTGGAAGTGATGATCGATTCCCAGTCGAGCGTCGGTCCGCTCTCGGCTACGATCTGAGTGCCCACCACGACGGCGCACGCGTCGACGCCAGCAGTGTCGCAGGAGCGCCGGAGCAGAGGTGGAATTGCGTCGGTTCGTCCTTCCGACAGCAGTCTTTGTAGCGTCGGGCGATCCGCCAGGGCACGCAGGGCCGTGACCTCATCCTCGCCTCTGCGCCGCAGATCTTCGCGCGCCATTGCGCTGGCAAGTTGGACTCGAGCCTTTCCTTGCTCGTCGGCCTGGTCATGGAGCATCCCGACGGCCGAATAGGAGAGTCCCCCGGCAACGATCAGCACTATGGCCACGTGGACGGCAACCAGCCACCATCCGAGCGTGGTCTTGCCCGGCTCCGGCCACAGCCGTTGCCACGCAGCGAGGATTGATGCCCGAATACGGTCGAGCGGCTTCATCGGCGCCGGTAGCCCGTGCGCTCCACGAGCGTCTTGACCACCAGGGTAACTACCGCGAGCAGCGTCAGCAACGACGCGACCGCGAAAGCACCGACAAAGTTGTACTCGTTGTAGAGGATCTCGATGTGCAGCGGCATGGTGTTGGTCAAGCCGCGGATGTGGCCCGAGACCACCGAGACGGCACCGAACTCGCCCATGGCACGGGCGTTGCACAGGATCACCCCGTACACCAGGCCCCAGCGGACTTTCGGCAGCGTGACCCGGAAGAAGGTCATCCAGCCGCCCGCACCGAGGGTGATCGCGGCCTCCTCCTCGTCGTTGCCCACCTGCTGCATGAGCGGAATCAGCTCACGTGCTACGTAGGGGAATGTCACGAGCATGGTCGCGAGCATGATACCCGGGAGCGCGAAGATGATGCTGATGTCGTGATCCTGCAGCCAGGTCCCGAACCAGCCCTGCAGGCCGAAGAGCAGCACGTACACCATCCCCGAGATGACCGGGGATACCGCCAGAGGCAGATCGATCAAGGTGATCAGGAAGCTCTTGCCCGTGAATTCGAACTTGGCAATCGCCCAGGAAGCCGACAGTCCGAACAGCGTGTTGACCGGTACGACCACCGCGGCCGTCTCCAGCGTGAGGCGGATCGCCGATACCGTGTCCGGGTCCGCGAAGCTGTGCAGGTAGGCGTGCACGCCCTTCTCGAAGGCCATGAAGAATACCGTCGCAAGGGGCGCAAACAGCAGAGCTGCCAGGAATAACAGCGAGATAGTGATGAACGTCCAGCGGATCACGTGGCTCGCGATGGTGTCGCGGCCCGGCCGTGAGGCGAGATCTTCCTGAAGGGTGATCGGAGTGGCGGCCATCTGACTATCGGGAGTCCATGTGAGGCGGATCGACCCTCAGCGGGCCGCCTGAATGAGCCGCCGCCGTCCCCAACCCTGCAGCAGGTTGATGGCGAGCAGCACGACGAATGAGATCACGAGCATGACGAAGCCGAGCGCCGCGGCGCCCTTGTAATCGAACTCCTCCAGTCTGATGACGATCAGCAGGGGCGTGATCTCCGTCTTCATCGGCAGGTTGCCGGCGATGAAGATCACCGAGCCGTATTCGCCGAGCGCCCGCGCGAACGAGAGTGCGAAGCCGGTCAAGAGCGCCGGGAACACCGCCGGCAGCACGACGCGGCGAAACGTCAGCCAGCGCGAGGCCCCGAGGCACGCAGCCGCCTCCTCCTGCTCGCGCTCGAACTCCTCGAGCACCGGCTGCACCGTGCGCACGACGAACGGCAGGCCGATGAAGGTCAGCGCGACGAGCACTCCTGCCGGCGTGAAGGCGATCCTGATGCCGAGCGGTTCGAGAAACTGCCCAATCCAGCCATTGCCCGAGTACACCGCCGC
>CAZLYG010000513.1:0-3944 GCA_964563075.1 uncultured Steroidobacteraceae bacterium
CCCGCCGCGGTACCAATCGCAAATCCGGCGATGACATCGGATTGCCAGTGCCCCCAGACCTTCATGCGCGCGATCCCGTCGTACACCGGCAGGAGCTCGAGCGCATAAACAGCAGGCGAGTCCTGGCGATATTCCAGTACCAGGGGCGTGACGATCGCACTGACGACGGTCACCTCGCCGCTTGGAAAGCTCTGATTCCCGTGCCCCGCGAACCACTTGTTGGGATCGGAAGTCGCATCCGGTCGCTCGCGCGAAAAGACATACTTCAGCGCCTCCGAGGTCAACCCTCCCATGGCGGTCGAATCGATCGACTGCCACAGCGTACGCCCGAAGCGATCCTCACCGCCTTCCCACAATCCGCCCGCGAATTCGCCCGCGAGCATCAGATCGATGAGGGTATTCTGTTTGCTCCGCGCCCATATTCCGCTGTTGTCGTAACCGATCCGGTGATCAATTCCAAACGGTCCGCCGCCGGCCGAAGCTGCAGCCCAATGCAGCGCGCCCGTCAGCAACAGAAGCCACACTGCCGGGCGCATCACGGCAGGATCCAGTGACGCACGCCCTGCTCTTGCAGGAACGCGCCGGCTTGCTCGCCCTGCAACAGCGCCAGCGTCGACAGAAGTCCCGCCTCGGTACAGCTGCTGGCCGCAACGGTGACCGAGCGAGGAGCGCCTGCAACGGGCCAGCCCGTTCGCGGATCGAGAATATGGCTGTAGCGCACTCCGTTCTTCAGCAGAAAACGATGCGCATCACCGCTGGTCGCCAGAGCTCCCTGCTGCAGTTCCAGAAGCATGGCGGGGATTCCGTCGCCGGCGGAACGCTCTATTCCCACCTGCCAGCTGCCATTTTGCGGCGGCCCGCTGGCACGCAAATCGCCCCCGAAATTCACCAGGAAAGGTACCGCGCAAGTCCTCGACAGGATGTCGTAAGCACGATCGACGGCATACTCCTTACCGAAGCCGCCGAAATCGAGCTCCATTTCGACCGGCAGCAGCAACCGCGGCGCCGCCCAGATGACCTTGTCGAACCCGATCAGACGCAGCAACGCCGCGACCGCCTCCGGCTGCGGCAGTTGATCGGACCCGTCGAACTTCCACACTCGGCGCAGCACACCCGAGGTGATATCGAACAGCCCGCCGCTGATCTGGAAGCATTGAGTGGCAAAGTCCAGCAGCGCGGCGGTCTCCGCATCCACCGACACCTCCACGCCGCGATTTCGATGGATCCAGGCCAGTACGCTGTCATCGCGATAGCGGCTGAATTTCCGCTCCACCCGGCAGGCTTCCTGTGCCGCGGGCGCGGCGAGTCCGAGCGCCTGCTCCGCGCTCTGGCAGCCACTCAGCAGGATCTCGCAGGGACTGGCCATTGCCTGAAAACACACGGCCATCACATCCTCGCCGCGCTTACCCGTGGAGAGTGAGACGCCGGCTGTATCTCCCGCCATCGGGCTCCCCCAGCCGCGGGTCAATAGCTGAAGCCGAACTGGATCAGAACGGCCTGCAACCCCGGATACAGATCCAACCCCTGCAACGACCCCGGCGCCGCCATCCGCTCCTGCATCGTTTGCCGGTAATACTCGGCACGAACCGTGAATTCGGCGTTCTGCCGACCGAAACGGTCATTGAGGCTCATGCCGTACTTCACCCCGTAGGTCAATGCGTGAAAAGCGCCGAGCCTGGAGTCGGACGAGACGTAGGCGAAGTCCGAGCTCGCAGCGAGGGGAATCCACGCTTTGTAGAAGTCCGCCGCAGTCTGTCGGTACCAACGCACGGTCGGCTCCAGATACTGATCCTTCGGCCCATTCCAGAAACGCACCCGCAATTGTGCCGTCTCGGAGCCGATCCCCCACGTATCACGCATGTAGCGGACGGACAAAGCGGCCGATGAGCGCTCGCCGCCGACCCGGTTCTCCCAGTAAAGGCTGCGGCGAGTGCGGCTATCCGGGCGGTTCTCGTACACATAGCCGGTGGTGTCGCCGTTCGGGTCGATGATCGATGCGATCTTGTAGGGATCGTTGAGATAGCCGGAAAAGCGGTCCAGGGAGGCACTCAGATCCGTCAACCAGCGCCGTGTGATGACCTGAGTGAGCCCGAGCAACACACCTGCGCCGTTCTTGCTCTGATTGCCGGTCTTGGCGAACGCGGCGTAATTGCTGAGCGCCACCGGCGTGCCGCCGATCGGGCGGATGACATCGTTCTCGTCATTGATGCCGATCGAGACCGTCGTATTCTTCTGATTGAAATCGTGCTCCAGAGAGGCGTTCAGAGACAGAGAATAGAAGTCGTCCTCGTAGGAGAACTTGCCACCGACAATCGTGCGCGTGAGTCGAGTGAGCGGCAGAGTCCATTGTGCGCCGCCCGCAATGCGCGCATCCGAATAGTTGGGATCCACAGGCAGCCGTCCCGGCGCCACGGTGTACAGATGTCGCGCGCTGCTGAAACTTTTAGCTGACGGGGATGCGAAAGTCTGTGGAGTGCGGCTGGTCAAAGCGCCGTTGGGGCTGCTGCCCGAAAGGGCGTCGAAGGTGCCGTCGAACGCCAGGTTGCCGCCATCGGAAGTGTCGCGGCTCACGGTGACCACGGGCTCGATGGCCTGGATGCGACCGTCCTCGTGATAGTACGCGAGGGCGCTCTGCAGCTGCCATTGGAGCAGCTCATCCGCCAGGCCGTGCCCGGAAGTCTCCTGTGCGCGTGCCGAAGAAGCCCCGAGCAGCGCGCAACTGGCCGCCATCAGGCGCCGCCGCAGGAGCGTCGCGTCGGGCTTCAATTGCATCCGCAGCCCCCGCCTCCGAAGGAGCGGCCACCGGAAGAGGCTTCCTTGCTGAAATACATGTGGTCATCGATGGCCTCATCCAGAGCGCTGCCGTCGGGCCGCATATCCGGTCGCGACAACACGTCGCGCTGCCAAGGCTTGACGCCCAGGGAACTGCAAGCTCCGAGCATCGAGCAGCCCACCGCGATGATCATCCAGATACCTGCCCGTCTCACAACCGACCTCCTTCAGTGTTCCGCCAGCAATTGCCGGATCTGCTGCTCGTACTTCTGCTCATCGACCGGAAGAAATCCCACATGCGTGAAGCGCACGGTCCCGTGACGGTCGAAAATCACGCTCGTGGGCATGCCCGTCACCTTGTACTCCTCTGCGAGTGAGCCCGACGGATCGAAGCGCACCGGGAAATCCGGGTGAAAGCGCGCCAGGAACCGGTCTGCGTCTGCTCCGCTCTGATCCACGTTGATCGCCACAATCGTGAGGCCCTGCGACTCATAGGCCTTCATCATCTTCTGCATCCACGGAAACGATTGTCGGCAGGGCGTGCACCAGGATGCCCAGAAATCCAGATAGACGACACGGCCATTCCATTGCTTCATGTCCAACTGCGCCGCGTGCGAGGTAGTCACGAGGCTGCAAATGCAAATCAAAATCAATTCGACTGCCCGCGATCGCCGCACTCGCCTCACCCTTTTCGCAATTTACCGCGCTGATCTTAGGACGGTGAGAGTACGCGAGATCAATCCGCGCATTGAGTTCTTTTTCCCGGCCACCGCGTGGACGCTGGATGCGATCACGTGATTCCCTCCTCGGCGCAGCTCCAACACACGCTCGCTCTAACGCAAACTTTACGGATCGATCTGCTATGTTCCGCGCGTGATAACAAATCCTTGCCCCGCATGCGCGCCTCGCTGACGCTCCATCGCAGCGTCTGCGCTCAACACTCAGGGTTCGCAAAGGAGAAGCATTCTCCTTTGCATTCGCGCCTCTCCGCAGTCGGCCACTGGTGGCGAATTCCAGCTGCGCTTCTTATCCTCGCGGCCTCTCTCGCGGCTCAGGCCCAGACGCTCGCGCAGCAGCATGGAGCGCGATCAGGGCGCGAAATCTTCCTCGCGGCGTGCTCGGCCTGTCATGGAGACTCCGGAGATGGTGCTCCTCAGGCGCAGACACTCTTC
>CAZLYG010000514.1:0-3940 GCA_964563075.1 uncultured Steroidobacteraceae bacterium
ACGCCGAGGGGTAGGAAGAGGGCCAACTTCAGGCCTGCCCTGTAGAGACTCATAGGCTCGCCGAGAGCGCAAGGCTCGGGGCGGGTACTAGGATGCCGCGGGATTTGGTCCAGCGGCATAACACGCTCCGCATCCGCTCGCGCGGATGAAGGCATAGTCCGGCCCGCTGCGAAAGCCGCGGATCAGCTGTCCCCCCGCCTCCACCACTACATGGTTCCCGGTACCGGCCGGGAACCATGACCTTCACGGTAATGCGAGCGCATTGCGACGCCCAAGCATGCGCGCGGGCAATCCCTCATCGTCGCAACAAACATTCCGCCCCCCGTTGTTTACGTAACGTGCCACAGGCGTATGCCGCACACGGGCAGGCACGACCGTTGCGGGTAGGTGATGGCGTGGAACAACACCCTCGCGTCGACCATTAAGAGCAGCAACGCAAATACTGACGAGACCGGCAAATGAAGTCAGAGGATTCGGAGATCCCGGGAGAGTCTCGCGTTCGCAGCGAGCGCGAGGAAGCACAAGCTCTCACGGGCCGAACGCTGACTTCGATCGATGAGCTGCGCGCTGCGGTCGACTCGTGCAGGCGCTGCACGCTGTGGAAGGCCGCCACGCACGGCGTTCCCGGCGAAGGACCGTCGCCCGCGACAGTCATGTTCGTCGGCGAAGCACCCGGGGATTCTGAAGACCTTCAGGGCCATCCATTCGTGGGTCCTGCAGGCGCAGTGCTGACGCGTGCACTGCACGACGCGGGACTGGAAAGGCACACGGTCTACGTCAGCAATGCCGTCAAACATTTCAAGTTCGAGCCGCGAGGCAAACGGCGCCTGCACATCAAGCCAAGCGCAACCGAGATCGAGGCCTGTCACTGGTGGCTGGATGAGGAACTGCGCCTCGTCGCGCCCAAGCTCGTGATCGCCCTCGGCGGGACGGCCGCCCGTGCGCTGTTGGGGCACCCGGTGACCGTGTCTCAGGTACGAGCAGCGCCGATGCGCCTGAACGCCGCAACGCACATCTGGGTGACGATCCATCCGTCATTCCTGTTGCGCATTCCCGATGATGCGCAGAGACGCGCCGAGTACAGCCGCTTCGTCCAGGAGTTGCGCGACGCGAGCGCGTGGATCAGCCGGACGGCGTCCCATCCAGAGAAGTGAGCGCGCCGTAGAGGTCCGGCCGCCGGTCGCGGAACACAAACCAGTTGTTGCGCAGCTGAGCGATCTCCTCCAGATCGAACGTCGCGGTGAGCACGGCATCACCCTCCTCCGGAGCCTCGGCCACCTTCGCTCCGGTGGCATCGGCGATGAACGACGAGCCGTAGAAGCGGATGAAGAGTCCCTCAGGATCCTGCAGCGAGCGCTCCAGGCCGTAGCGATTGGCCGCCACCAGGGGTGTGAGATTGGCGGCGGCGTGGCCTTGCTGCGTGCGCTGCCAATGGTCCCGTGAATTCACCGCCAGCGCCGGCGGCGGCTCGGTGCCGATGGCCGTTGGGAAGAGCAACAGCTCCGCCCCCAGCAGCGCCATCGACCGGGCGGTCTCCGGAAACCACTGATCCCAGCAGATGCCCACGCCGATGCGACCGAACCGGGTGCTCCAGACCCTGAAGCCGGTATCACCGGGGCTGAAGTAGTTCTTCTCCTGGTAGCCCGGTCCATTGGGAATGTGAGACTTGCGGTAGATCCCGAGCTGGGCCCCGTCGGCATCCACAATCGCGATCGAGTTGAAGAAAGCCGGTCCGGCGCGCTCGAAGAAGCTGATCGGCAATACGACCGAGAGCTCACGCGCGAGGGCGCTGAAGTGCCGCACGGCCCGATTCTCCGCCACGCTGCGCGCGAGATTCAGGTGGCGCACGTCCTGCTCGATGCAGAAGTAAGGTGTCTCGAACAGCTCCGGCAGAAGAATGATCTGCGCACCGCGGGCTGCAGCCTGCCGCACGAGCTTCTCGGCGTTCGCGATATTGGCGTCCGCGTCCCAGCCGCACTCCATCTGCACGGCCGCGACGCTCACCGGTCGCGGCGCGCGCCTGAAGTGCGCTGGCTCACTGGACATCGAACACCTTGCCGGGGTTGAGGATTCCGCGCGGGTCGAGCGCCTTCTTCAGCGCCCGCATGACGGCGATCTCCGCGGGACTGCGCGAGATGCCCAGATGCGACTTGCGCTCCAGGCCGATGCCGTGCTCGGCGGAGATGGCCCCCGAGAACTCCCGCAGCGGCTCATACACACAGCTCTCGATCTGATCGAAAGTCTCCTCATGCCGCTCGCCCGCCGAGACGGCCACGTGCAGGTTGCCATCGGCAATGTGGCCGAACACCCAGATGTGAATGCCGGGCACGATCCGTTCGAGCGATGCACGGATCTTCTGCACGTACCTGGGCATTTCAGGGATCGGCACACTGATGTCGAAGTTGTGCGTCGGCCCGTAACGCCGGGTCTGGAACACATCCTCCCGGGGCGCCCACATTGCGCGCCGCTCCGCCTCGGACTTGGCGATCACGGCATCGACGATGACACCCTCTTCCAGCGCTCGCCCGAGCGCGCGCTCGAGGCGCTCGTCGTCAGAAGCCTGATCCGCACCCAGTGACTCGATGAGCGCATAGACGCCGTAGCCGTGCGGTAGCAGCGCCGCATTGGCCGCGGGAGCGAGCGTCGTCAGCTCATAGAACTCCGGAAACATCGCCTCGAACGCACTCAGCTGTCCACCCAGCCCGGAGTCCACGATCCCGAGCAATCGGATGAGGGACTCGAAATCGGGACAGGCGACGAACGCAGTGCCGTGGCTCTGCGGCGCGCACACCAAGCGCAGGTCAGCCCGGGTCACGATCCCAAGCGTCCCCTCGGTGCCGATGAAGAGCTGCTTCAGGTCGTATCCGGAATTGTTCTTGATCATACGATTCAGAGAGGACAGCACCGTGCCATCTGCAAGCACCGCTTCGACCCCCAGCACGAGGCTGCGCATCATCCCGTAACGCACGACGCGCATGCCGCCGGCGTTCGTGGAGATGTTGCCGCCGATGGTGGCCGTGGCGCGACCACCGAGATCGAGGGGAAACATCAGGCCCGCACTTTCGGCCTCCTCCTGCGCTCGCTGCAACGTGACGCCTGCCTGCACACGCATCGTGCGCCCCGCCGCGTCGACGGCCTCCACGCGCGTCATGGCCTCCATTGAAAGGATGACGTCCGACTCCCCGGCGCTCGTCCCATAGACCAGGCCCGTCAGGCCGCCATGCGGGACGACGACCTGATTTCTCGCATGACACAGGCGCATGACATCCGAGACCTGCGCCGTGCTGTTCGGGCGCACCAGGATCTGAGCACGAATGACACCGGCGAAGGGGTCGTAGTGACGCTGCCGCAGCCTCTCGCCCATGACGATTCCCTCGTCGCCCACCAACGCGCGCAGATCCGTCACAAGCTCAGGCATGTTGCCTTTCTCCTGCGGGTGACTGGCCCCGGTCGCTCGTGCGACGGGCTAGACTTTCGTGTACTTGCTCCGTAATGCGCATCGCGGTCTCCAGCGCCTCCAGGCCGGCCTGGCCGCTGACCACCGGCGGGCGGCCCGTGCGGATGCACTCCAGGAACGACTCGATCTCCGCCTTGAGCGCATCGCCGGGCTCGAGACTCTGCTCCTCGATGCTGACCGGAAGCGGGCTGGCGCTCTCCCCGGGCGCACGCTTGCGAATCAATGTCAGGATCTTCTGTTGCAGATCCAGCGACAGATAGGCGTCGTCCTCGAATATCCGCATCTTGCGCTCGGTCTTGAAGCTGACGCGACTGGCCGTCGCGTTCGCGACACAGCCGTTGGCGAAGCGGATGCGCGCGTTGGCAATATCAATCTCTTCCGAGAACACCGGCGTGCCCACCGCATCGATCGCGGCGATCGGCGCTCCCACGATGGTCTGCACGATATCGATGTCGTGGATCATCAGATCCAGGACGACGTTCA
>CAZLYG010000515.1:0-2804 GCA_964563075.1 uncultured Steroidobacteraceae bacterium
TCCCGACCGTAGCGTTGCGGTTCTTCAACATCTATGGCCCAAACCAGGCGTTGTCCAATCCTTACACAGGTGTCCTGGCGATCTTCGCCTCGCGGCTGCTAAACGGCAATCCCGCAGTGATCTTCGAGGACGGCCTACAGCGTCGCGATTTCGTCCACGTGCGTGATCTCGCCGATGGCTGTGTACGCGCTCTGGAGTGTCCGGCGGCCGCCGATCAGGTGTTCAATCTCGGGGGTGGCAGAGCTTACAGCGTGTTGGAGATTGCCGAACGCCTGGCCAAGACCCTTGGACGCAGCGATCTGTCGCCGCGGATCTCCGGCGACAGCCGTGCGGGGGACATCCGCAACTGCTTCGCGGACATCTCCAAGGCGACATGCGTGCTGGGCTACGAGCCGCAGGTCACGCTGGAGGCAGGCCTGAAAGGCCTGTGCGCATGGCTCGAAGGGCGAACGGATGAGGACCGCTCCGACGCGGCCGACCGGGAGCTGCGCAAACATGGGTTAGTCGCGTGAACGCTTTACACGCACCTCTGACCCTCATCACCGGTGGAGCGGGCTTCGTGGGCAGCACTCTCGCGCGGCGCCTGCTTGGAGAAGGGCATCGCGTGCTGGTCTTTGACAACCTGTCGCGCGCGGGCTCCCAATCGAACCTGAGAACGCTCCGCGAGCGGTTCTCTCAGCGCCTCGAGATAGCTATCGCGGATATCCGCGATGAGGTGGCGGTAGCGCACGCCGTCGAGCGCGCCGATGAGATATATCATTTCGCCGCACAGGTCGCAGTGACCTCCAGCCTGGAGAACCCGCTGGAGGATTTCGAGATCAACGCGCAAGGGACGTTGAACGTACTCGAAGCGGCGCGCCGCCGTCGCCCGGCACCGCCGGTCTTATTCACCTCCACCAACAAGGTTTACGGCGGACTCGGCGGTATTGCGTTGAAGAAGGAAGGGCAGCGCTACACGCCGGTGGACCCTGTGCTCGGCGCGAACGGTATATCGGAATCTCAGCCGTTGGATTTCCATAGCCCCTATGGGTGCTCGAAAGGCGCCGCCGACCAGTACGTGCTGGACTATGCGCGCTCCTACGGGGTACCGGCCGTGGTCTTCCGGATGAGCTGCATCTACGGGCCGCACCAGTTCGGCTGTGAAGATCAGGGCTGGGTTGCTCACTTCATCATCCAGGCGCGCCGCGCCGCTCCTGTGACCGTGTTCGGCGACGGCTGCCAGGTGCGCGATGTGCTGTATTCCGAGGATCTCATGGACGCCTTCTGCGCCGCCCGGCAACGCATGGGGGAGCTTTCAGGACGCGCTTTCAACATCGGCGGCGGTCCGCGCAATACGCTGAGTCTGCTGGAGCTCATCGCGCTTCTGGAAGATCGGCACTCGTTGCCCGTGCACCCGCAGTTTGCCGACTGGCGCGTCGGAGATCAGCGTTACTACGTGACCGACACGTCGAGCTTCACAGCTGCGACGGGCTGGACGGCGCGGACGCCGCCGCCGGAGGGAATTGCCCGTCTGCAGCAGTGGCTGGAAGAGGGACTGCCGCGCGAACGCGACGTGTCGCAGGCGGTGAAGTCGTGAGCAGCGTGTCGCGTTCCGTCTGTCTGACCGCGCCCGGGCAGATAGAGCTGCAGGAGCATGCAATACCCTCACCGGCGGCCGGCGAGGTGCGTGTACGTCTGCAGGGTTGCGGCGTCTGCGGATCGAACCTGCCCGTCTGGGAAGGCCGACCGTGGTTCCGCTATCCCCGGGAGCCCGGCAGCCCGGGCCATGAAGGCTGGGGCACCATCGACTGCCTGGGCCCGGGAGTGGAGGACTTCTCGGTCGGCGACCGTGTCGCATTCCTTGGACTGCACTCGTTCGCGGAATACGACTGCACACCGGCGAATATGCTCGTCCGGCTGCCCGGGCAGCTGGCGCAAAGGCCGTTTCCCGGTGAGCCCCTGGGCTGCGCCGTCAACATCTTCAAGCGTAGTGACATCACAGCGGGACAGACAGTAGCGATCGTAGGGGTGGGCTTTCTGGGAGCCGTGCTCACGCGGTTGGCCTCCGCCGCCGGGGCGCATGTGGTCGCTCTGTCGCGCCGGCCATTCGCACTCGAGATCGCCGAGCAGTGTGGTGCTGCATCGGTCATCCAACTGAATGACCTGGCAGGTGCGGCGCGCGAGGCACATCGTCTCGTACCCGGAGGCGGTTACGGCTGCGTCATCGAATGCGTCGGCTCACAGGAGGCACTGGACCTCGCCTCCGACCTGACAGCGACTCGGGCCCGCCTTGTCATTGCCGGGTATCACCAGGACGGCCCGCGGCGCATCGACCTCCAGCAGTGGAACTGGCGAGGCCTGGACGTGATCAATGCCCACGAACGCGACCCCGCCGAGTACCGACGAGGTATGCAGGAGGCGGTGGACCTCGTCATGGCCGACGTCCTGGCTCCCTGGCCGCTGTTTACGCACCAGTTCCCGCTTGCGGAGGCACCCGCGGCGTTTCGGTCCCTGGCGGAGCGGCCGCAGGGCTTTCTCAAGGCCTTGGTGCTGTGCGAGTGAGGGGCTGATGGCGTCCCCGGCATCCGCAATCGAGAGCTGCAGCGCGCGACCGCGCATCGGCCTGATCGGTGTTGGCTGGATTGGTGCCCATCGGCTGAAGGCGCTCGCTGCGGCTCAGACCACGGAGATCGTATGCATCGCGGACAGCAGTCGCCATGCAGCTGAGCGTGCCGCACGTGAGCACTCGCCCGATGCGCGTGTTGTCGGTTCGCTCCGCGAGCTCTTCGAGGAAGACTTGGACGGTGTCGTGATCGCAACTCCCA
>CAZLYG010000515.1:2814-3933 GCA_964563075.1 uncultured Steroidobacteraceae bacterium
CCGAACAGGCTGTCGGGGCTCTGGAGAACGGGTTGGCCGTGTTCTGTCAGAAGCCACTCGCCTGCACCGGCGCGCAGACACGACAGGTGATCGAGGCCGCACGCGCACGCGATCGTCTGCTCGCCGTGGACTTCTGCTACCGCACCCTGGCGGGAGTTGCGGAGCTGGCGAGACTTGTACAGAGCGGTGCGTTGGGAGAGATCTATTGTGCCGATCTGCTCTTTCACAACGCATACGGGCCCGACAAGCCGTGGTTTTACGACCTGCGTCAGTCCGGTGGCGGCTGTGTGATGGATCTGGGCATCCATCTGATCGACCTGCTGCTGTGGGTGCTGGCCTATCCGCCGGTGGCGGAAGTGCGCAGTCGGCTGCATGCCGGAGGCAAGCTGTTGCCAGCCGCCGCACACGAGCTCGAGGATCATGCCGTTGCCGAAATCCAGTTTGCCCGTGGCACCACCGCCCGCATCGCGTGCTCCTGGCGACTATCTGCCGGCCGTGACGCCGTCATCGAAGCAGCCTTCTATGGCACGCGCGGCGCGGCAATGATTCGCAATGTGGAGGGCTCGTTCTACGACTTCGTGGTCGAGCACTGCGTCGGGACCACGCGTACCGCGCTAGCTCAAGGCCCCGATGCATGGGGAGGCCGCATGGTGTGTGCCTGGGCTCGGCAACTGGGAGTCGATCCGAGCTTCGATTCCGCGGCGCAGCACCTGTTGCAGGTCGCCGAGCTGATCGATGCGATCTACGGGCGAGTATGAGAATCCTGATGACAGCCGATCCCATCGGCGGAGTGTGGAACTACACAATGGAGCTGTGCGCGGGACTTGCCACCGAGCGGGTGCGCGTGGCTCTCGCGACGCTCGGAGCCATGCCTTCGCGAGCGCAGCTTGATCAGCTCGCCGCTCTGCCGAACGTCAGCCTGTTTCCCTCCGTGCATCGTCTGGAGTGGATGCCCGATCCTTGGGAGGATCTGCGGCGGGCGGGGGAGTGGCTTCTGACACTGGAGAAGGCTCTCCGCCCCGACCTCGTCCACCTGAACCATCTGATGCACGCTGACTTGCCATGGAATGCGCCTGTTCTGACCGTGGCGCATTCGTGTGTGCTCTCCTGGTGGTCCGC
>CAZLYG010000516.1:0-3921 GCA_964563075.1 uncultured Steroidobacteraceae bacterium
CAGCCGGTGTGCCAGACCCTTCACACCGGCAATGTAGTCACGCACGATATCGCGCAACCCGGGAAGCTCAAGGAAGACATCCCGGTCGCCTGCGCATAATGCAGACAGCGCTCCGAGATCGTCGCGCGCAAACGCCTCATCGAAATACAGCTCCTCGGCCTGGCCAGCGCCAGGCCCCGCAGGGCTGCGGGCACGGCGCTCGCAAGTCATCCGCCGGCCAAAATAACTCCGCGTCAACCTCAACAGCGAGTCGCTCACGGCAGAATCGATGCCGTGATTGATCACACGGAAGATCCCAAACTCGGCGGCGGCCCAGTCGAGCTGCGCGGCGACGGAGTCACGCCAGGGATTGCCGATCTCGAACGGCGCCAGGTCGATGACCGGCAAGCGCGGCGGGTCGGTGAAATAAGTCATGGGAGAATACTGCGACGGGTGATGACCGCACCCTAGCGTGTCGGGGGAGTGTTGAGAAACGCCGGTTTCTTGGGTGCTGATAACCAAACAGCGCACCGGGCCACAGGACAGCCACGGCCGAGCTTTAGAACTTCTCGACCCAGGGACGCAGCTCCAGCTCCCAGGTCCAGGCGCTGCGCGGCTGGCGCAGAATCTGCAGGTAGCTGGCCGCAATCGCATCCGGATCGAGCAGCGAATCCGGACTCGAGGGCGGCTCGGTGCGACCGGGGTTGCGGATGGCCCCGTCAATGACGAAATGCGCCACGTGGATTCCCCGCGGCGCCAACTCGCGTGCCAGGCTCTGGGCAAGGCCCCGGAGCGCGAACTTTCCCATCGCGAACGGCGCCGACTGCGGGTAACCCTTGACGCTCGCGGAGGCGCCGGTGAACAGGATCGCGCCGTGCTCCTTCGGGAGCATGCGTCGGGCCGCCTCCTGAGCCACCAGGAATCCGCCGAACGCGCTGACGGATATCGCTCTTTCGACATCCGCGGGGACGAGGTCGACGAACGGGCCGCGCACCCGTCCGCTCGCGTTGTAGACCACGACGTCCGGCGCACCCAGCTTGCTCTCCACATCCTCGAACAAGCGGCTCACTCCGGCGGCGTCGGTCGAGTCGACCGTGAAGGCGGTCGCGCCGGTTTCCTTGCAAAGAGGCTCGAGCTTTTCGATGTTGCGTGCGGCGACCGCAACGCACAGACCCTCGCGCGCCAGCTGGCGTGTCAGGGACGCGCTCAAGCCGGCGCCTGCGCCGACGATCAGCGCGGTGCGGTACGCAGACATGCGACCCCCTGGAAGCGGCTTTGGAGGCAACCATGTTAGCAGGGTGAGAATCATCCGTCCCCGCAACGCGACGCACTCGCGGCAGTCGAGCCGCCGGTTTGAACGCGATCGCCGCCTCGCGACACTCATGAGTAGGCAGGTTGGACGGGAGCGATGCTTGCGGCCGGGGATGCAAATTCAGCTCGCCGCCGTGTCGATCCTGGCAGCAGCCGCCGGCGTTGGGGGAACGGCGCGCGCGACATGCCCCGGTATCCACGTGCGGGTCCTCAACATCCGCAACTCCCTCGGCACCGTTGACTGTGCGTTGTTCGATTCGCCCAGCGGTTTTCCAACAGACACGCTGCGCTCGGCCATTCGCCTCACGGCCATGAAAGTTCCCGAGCGCACGGCGCACTGCGACTTCGAGGAGGTGCCGCCGGGCAAATACGCGTTGGTCGTACTGCACGATGAGAACATGAACGGACGGATCGATTACAACTGGCTGGGCGTTCCCCGCGAGGGCTATGGGTTCTCCAACGACGCCCGCGGCACGCTCGGAGCACCGTCGTTCGCGCAGGCGGCGTTCGTCTATGACGGCAAAACGCTGGATTTGAGCATTTCCCTGCGCTACTGAGGCCCCACAGTGGTCGCAGCCGCGTTCCCCGCCTTGCCACCCCTGCGGTAAGGGCTAGACTTGCCGCAGTTGCTCCATCCGGTCAAACAATAAGGGGTATCTATGAATCGCGTCGTGCTGGCCGCCGTGCTGTCGTGCGCCGTGGCCGTTCCCGCTTTTGCAGCGCTCGAGCAGGGTGCCGCAGCTCCCAAGTTCAGTGCCGAGGCCTCTCTTGCGGGCAAGGCCTTCAAGTACTCCCTCGCCAAGGAGCTGAAGAAGGGACCGGTGGTGGTCTATTTCTATCCCTCCGCCTATACCGGGGGATGCAATATCGAAGCACACACCTTCGCCGAGAACATGGACAAATTCAAAGCGGCCGGCGCCTCGGTGATCGGCGTGTCGCTCGACAGCATCGAGCGGCTGAACCGCTTCTCCGCGGACCCGGACTACTGCGCCGGCAAGCTCCCGGTCGCTTCCGATGCCGATGGCAAGATCGCTCACAGCTACGAGCTGAAAGTGATGGACGGCCGCCCCGGCATGAAGGACACCAAGGGCAACGAGATCAACCACGGCTTTGCCGAGCGGACGACCTTCATCGTCACCCCGGACGGCAAGGTGGCGGCGACGGTCGGTGGCATGGCACCCGCCGACAATGTCATGAAATCGCTCGAGATCGTACAGGGCCTGAAGGCCAAGTCCTGATCAAGGGGCCTTGCGGGCCCAGAACGAGCCGACCTGGATCTGGAACGACCCGTCGGCCTCGAGCGCGAGCGCGTCCTGAACTTCGCGAGCTGCACCCTGCTGCAGCTCGCGAATGGCGGACACGCTCACGGGTGAGGGTCGCATCCGCTCCACCCAGGAAGCGAATTCCAGCCTCAGCGACCAGTGCGTGTGTTGGATATCGAGAAAGCCAGCGCCTTCGATCAGCGCCCGCCATTGGCTGACCGAGCGGTTGCGCACATGAGAAGGATCGCGCAGCAGCTCGATCGCCTGCAGGTGAGTATCCACGAGGGCGTCCTCGTGACCTACCGTATCGATCAATAGCAGATATCCCTGCGGCTGCAGCACCCTCGCCATCTCACGTATCCCGTTTTCCAGAAAGCGCCAGTGATGTGCGCTGAATCGACTGGCCACCAGATCGAAGGTGGAGTTTGCGAAGGGAAGTGATTCCGCGCTGCCCCGCTGCACCTCAATCTGCGTGAGACCTCGCGCGGCTGCCGCCTGGGCCACGATCGCCAGCATGCCCGGTGAAGGGTCTGTTGCGACGACACGGTTGACCATCGGCGCGAGCGCGAAGCTCAAGTGGCCCGCACCGCACCCCACATCAAGCATTGCGGCCAAGCGGCTCTCACAACGGGTGACGAGCTCTTGGGCGTGCACCAGATCCGGCCCCGCGGCATGGACCGCGCTGTTCAGGTAGGCGCGGGCACGCGGGTCGAACTGATCGTGGACAGCCTGCTCGTGGGTACGCATCGGTCGGCTCCTGACTAAGGGTGGCGGGAGGTTAAGTTCAGTCTTATCCAGGTACAAGACCGTCACTTATCCTATTATGATACCCAGCTGTCATGTCCGCACACGCACTCGGCCGGTTTCTGCGCGCACGGCGCGATCGCTCGCGACCGGAGGATTTCGGCCTGGCCGGCGGCCATCGCCGGCGGGCTCCGGGACTGCGACGCGAAGAGGTGGCTGTCCTGTGCGGCATCAGCCCCACCTGGTACACCTGGATCGAGCAGGGGCGTACGAGCGCCATCTCGGTCGAGACCCTTGGCGCTCTGGCGCGCGGGCTGCGGTTGTCCCAGGCCGAGCGCGCGTACCTGTTCGAGCTTGCTGCGCGCGCCGACCCTGCGCCGCCCCGGCCCGAGGAACCCGACCCCCATCGCCTGGCCGGCCTGATTGCGGCCATCAGCGCTCCCGCCTATGTGCTCGATCGCCACTGGGATGCCATCGCGTGGAACGCGCCTGCGGCGGGGCTCTTCGAGGATTGGTTGGGCGGCACTTCTGGCGGGGGCGGGGGGCACAACTTGCTGCGCTACGTGTTCCTGCACCCGCGAGCCCCCGCATTCATCGTCGACTGGCCGGAGCGGGCGCGCCGCCT
>CAZLYG010000517.1:0-3903 GCA_964563075.1 uncultured Steroidobacteraceae bacterium
GTGAATCTGGAAGGACTCTCCCTGGATGTCCTTCTGATGCGAGACGACGCACAGGCTCGTGTTGCGGGCCGCCAGCTCCCGCACCGCCTGCTCGAACACCCGGGTGGACATCAAATCCGGCGTTAGCGTCTGCCCGCCCCGTGCCGTTACCGGCACATCCACCACTTGCGTGCCGCCTGCCGTACACGTCACTGCGGCCAGTGACTCCGACACGTCGCGGAAATCGATCAGGGTGCCGTCGTCCGCGACTATGGTGGCGCCCTGAACCGAGCTCGAGAATACGCGTACTCCGCCATCGATCAGAGCCTGCCGCAGGGCCTCGGGAATCGGACGATATTTGCCTGAGCGGAACGCCGTCGGTGTCGTGCCGAACAGGAGCGCGAATTCCTGCATCCATTCGCTCGCGATCTCGCGCTCCCGCCCCGCCGTGTAGCGGTAGGACTGAGGACCAAACTGGACCTCGGTGGCAGACACGCGCGCGCCGTTTTGGGGGTCCCAGTTCGGATGCACGTGCAGTTGCAGCTCGACGCCGCCCCTCGCGACGGCCTCTTGCAGCGCCGCCGTGATCTCCCGGACCAGCGCCGGCCAGATCCTTCGGTACGCGGCGAGCTGGCATATCTCGACGAATACCGTCGAGCGGGCTTGCGCCTTCGCTGCCCACGACAGCTGTTCCAGGAGCGGAGTCAACATCTCCTCGCGGACGGTCGCCTCTGACAGCCGCTGCTGAACCAGCGAGGTTTCCTTCACCTCGAAATCGTAAGTCAGGAATGCCACGTTCGCGCTCACCAGCCACCCAGTCAGGACGTTTGCGTCCGCACGGACGCAACGTGCGGCGCGCGGCGCACCACCAGATGGCAGAACAGCATGCTCTGCACGGCAAAACCGAACGCCACCCCCGCCACTCCCCAGGTTCTGGAGGTGATGAGCATGATGGCGAATCCCATGGCGTTCGACAGCAGCGCAGCAATCAGGATGATTTGATTCATGGCCAGCTTCATGAAACTGGGTGCATACACTGAATAGATGACGGCCCACGCAGCCGAGAGCAGAAAGTCCGCGATCAGATGCCAAGTTTCCTGATGCTGATCATACGCGGCGACGAGCACGACGGCCTGGCAGACCAGGACCATCAACATCAGGCGCAGGAGCGCGGTTTGATAGCGCAGTATCCTGTGGAACAGATCCACCCTGGCTCCGACGAGCGCCTGCGCATAAGCGGACAGGACGCTACCGGCTCTGAAAATCGTCTTTGCCGCAATGTACCGTGTCAGCGCAGCATCTCCCAGGCCCGAACGCGCGATGATCTGCAGATCAAATGCCGACACTGAAAGGCCGATGACTCTGTTGATGTACGAAGCCCAATCGGAGCGCACAAGTGCGCAGTTGAGCTTCTCGTCCGTGCTGCGGCTCCCGCGCCAGCCCTGCTCCAGGGACAACAGATGCAGGAAGATGGCGATCCCGACTGCAGTGTATATCGTGCCAACGGCCCACAGAAGGTGTTCGGAGTCTCCCAGCCACGCGAACGCGACCAGGCTGAGCACGCCGCAGACGGCGTCCATGCTCAGGATCTGCACATCGCGGAGTATGACGGCCATGTCGCGCGCCACGATGAGCATCAGGCTCCCGAACGCCACCGGGGCATCTATCAGGGGCGCCCAGCCGGCCGCGAGCGCGGTCCCAAACACGCCCGCGAGGCACAGGAATCTCCAGGAGAAGGCCCCCCAAATGCGCACCGTCCCCCCGGAAGTCACACGCGCCAGCCGCGCGCTCAACCCGCACTCGGACAGCTGCGCCGCTATCTGTCCCACATTGAGCGCCAACGCGTACGCGGCCACCATGTTCGTCTTATAGTGCAGCGCCCCGAAGCTGTAGATCACCGCCATCGGCCCGAAACGGCCGAGCGTCAGGATTGCCGACTTATACAGCCAACGCATTCAAGGAGCGCTCGTATGAATGAGCGCATTGGCGTGCTTGGTCTCCGTGCCGCCGAACTTCTTCTTGAAGTTGGCAATGGCCACGCCCGCGGCCTGCACGAATGTCGCCCCGCCGAAGTCGTACTCCTGCAATCCCTCGCGCCCCAGTTGCAACATAATCTCGGTTTGCAGGAATGCACCGGCCGCGCGGTGCGGCTTGTCGATGCTCCCGCCATACAGATACACCCCACGCCCGCGCGCGGTCTGCACCACGGCGTAGCTTTGAATCTGGCCGTCCACGTAGATACCGAAAATCCTCACGGCCTTGCTGAGTTTGCTCAGGATCCAGAAAATCGCCAGGCGCAGCTTCGAGGCGAGCGCGAGTTTGTCGCCTCTCCTGGAGTAGGCCCCGCTGGTCAACTTGATCATCTCGTACGCGGACACGCCCGCACGAAACCCCAGCTTGTCCTCCAGCCCGATCCGATAGAGCCGACGCCGATCCGGGGGCAGGCGCTCCACCAGGGTCTGCACGTCCGCAATCTGGTTGACGAACGTCGAGAAATCCTCGCTCCGGACCGCGAACTCCTCGCTGATGCCCCCGAGGTCTTCGCCCTTGAGCCTGTTCAGCGCGTAACTGCGAATATCGATCTCGGAGATACGATACCGCGCGAACAGTGTTCGAACGGATTGCAGCAAAATCTCCGGGCGACGCAGCTCGGCTCCTGCGCCGGCAATCGGCCCATTGAACGCGAAGGCGCGGCCGCCCCGGCGCTTGAGCAGAGCTCGCGGCGAGAGGCCGACGAGCCACGCGGAGAGCCGGACGCCCCCTTCGTGGCAGGTAATGACCAGCGGTACTTTCCCTTTCATCAGCAGAATGACGGCGTCGACGCACGAGTTGCCAGGGTCGTTGCCCCGCAGGGACCCGCTCCGCCCAATCGCGACCTTGATGCTTGTCTCCACCATCGCTACACCGGGAACCTGCACAGCCGGTACTGCTCGATCAACCGCACCAGGTTGCCGGTCCGCTGCCCTGCGTGGCATCCCTGGAATTGAGGCCAGAACTGCTCGCTCCGCGCTCCATCGGGCATGGCGATGCCCGCCGGCCATGATCGTGCCCACTCGATTTCGTCACGCATAGTCAATCCGCTCGCCTGTATCCAATTCGCTCGTCGCGCACGTGCCCGCTGCAACCGCCACAGAAGCACGGGCAGGAGCATGAGCTGCATTACCGTCATCGGCCTGCACTGTGCAGGCCCCATCCCCGCGCTCGCCTCCTGCTGAGCACGCCGCGCGGCCCGGCTGGAATTGATGCTCGCCAGCCACCTGGCACCGATTCCATTGTGGCGTGCGATGCTCATGCTGAGCCAGGCGAGGAGCGCTCTGCAGGCCAGCAGGGGCGACAGGGAAAGCCTGTTCGGCCGCAGCCGGGGTATACACGCGCCACCCAGCGCAAAGGGCAGTTCCTTGGAAAGCGAGAATGTATGGAAACGCCAGCCACTGGCCTCGCGCCATGCCTGTGCCAGGTCCAGGCGATGCGCCTGATCGACGATCAGGATGCGGCCCGCCGCCTGCACCACGGCCGCGATTTCCGCCAGGTTCGGGATCGGTGCCCCCCAATAGGAATGCACGACCGCCACGGCGCACGTGCGCAGCGCATCCGCCAGCGCCGCGGGAGCGATCTGCAGCGTTTCCGGGTTCACATCGAGCCAGACGATGCGGCGGCCGCACCGCAGGATGTTGTCGGCAACGGAAGAGTTGCACGACAGCGCGGGGATGGCGATCGAGTCCGCCTCCGCGGTTCGTGATCTGACGATGTCCACGATGGCGTCGGAACAGCGGAAATACAGCCCCGCTGCAAGAAATTCCCGGAACGAGGGAACCCGCGGCGCGCTCATCGCAGCGCGGCTTCCCAGGCAAGCACGTTGTAGATCACCCAGAGCTGGAAAGCCTCATTGACCGTGCGCGCCCCGTGCGAGAGCTTCGCCTCCAG
>CAZLYG010000518.1:0-3893 GCA_964563075.1 uncultured Steroidobacteraceae bacterium
GATGCCGGACTCCTCCAGCAGCTCGATCAGTTTTTTGATTTTGCGAATGTCCATGCCGAAAACGCTCTCTTTGCTGAAGGGTTCGACTGCGATCGAGTCAGGTGGGTTGGGCGCTGCCGAGCTGCCGGATGGCAGCCTGCACCGCCAGCTCGTACCCGTAGGCGCCCAGGCCAGCGATCAGGCCGGTGGCGATATCGGTGAAGTAGGAGTGATGGCGAAACGGCTCGCGACGCTGCAGGTTCGACAGGTGAATTTCGATGAACGGGATGTGCACCGCGAGCAGCGCATCGCGCAGCGCGACACTGGTATGCGTGAAAGCGCCGGGGTTGATTACGATATATGCGACTTCCTCGCCGGCGGCGGCATGGATACGCTCGACCAGCTCGTGCTCGGCGTTGCTCTGAAAGGCCAGCAGCTCATGACCCGCCGCGCGCGCCACTTCTGCCGCCCGCTGCTCAATCCTCGCCAGGGTTTCCACGCCATAAAGGCCGGGCTCCCGGCTACCTAGCAGGTTGAGGTTGGGGCCGTTCAGCAGCAGCAGTTTCATAAACGGCCGCGAATGTAACCTAATTCGGGGCGATTAGGGTACTTCCGGGGCCGATTTTCGAAGATCAGCCGACGATCTTGCAGGTAAAGCGTCGGCGCCTAGCGTGGCGCGGCCTCCCCGGAAGCGGCTCGGGCGCGTTCTGCCGCGAGCTGCGCGATTTTCGTCGAAATCTGCCGGCGAGCGTCCCCGAGCGGGAGGCGGCCCGCGTCCACGTCCCGTACCCGGTCAAGGATGAAAGCGGCCTCATCCGCATGCAGCTCCCCGACCTTGAGCGTCACGATCCGACCCCGGGTGTCCGCGAATACGGAAAACGGGAGCACGGTTTCCATTCCGAAGGACTGTACGGCCTGCAGGCCCTCCTGCTCTCCAATGAGCACAGGATAGTCGATGTGCATGTCCTGTGCGTATTTGAGCACGGCATCGCGGGAATCGACGGCGATCCCGACCACTTCCAGGCCATCGGCCGCATGTTCCTGGCGTAGCCTCAGCAGTAGGGGGATCTCCCGGCGGCAGGGCTCGCACCATGTGGCCCAGAAATTGATCACCAGCGGGCGTCCTCTCCACTCCGAGAGCTTGCGGCGCACACCGGCCCGGTCGGTCATCGCGAGCTCCGGCACGGCATCGGGTATCTGGCGAGGTACCGGTGGTGGGGCCGCGGCCTCATCCACTGGAGCGGCAGCGGTCGGTGCAGCCGTTATCAGCGCGGTCGGCCGGCTGCTCAACCGGTAGGCAAGAAAGCCGGCTGCGCCCGCCAGCATGATGACTGCGAGCGCTTGAACGACACGGGATGGGCTCATCTTCCGGGCAACGGGAGACTTACGTCGCCGGCGTGAGCTCGCCAGCGGTGCCCGAAGCTCGTGCCGCGGACTGCTGGGTGTGTGCCGATGCGGCCAGAGCCTGGTGCAGCAAGTTGGCGAAGTCCGCCGCCTTCATGTAGCCCACGACGCGGAAGTTGCGGCGCTCCTGGCCATCGGCGCCGTACAGGGCGATGGTCGGCGGTCCATAGATCCCAAAGTGCCGCAGGAGCGCCTGATCGTCGGCGTCGTTGGCGGTCACGTTGGCACGCAGCAGCACCGTGCCCTGCAACACCGACTGCACCGTTGAGTCCGTGAAGGTGTAACGCTCCATCTCCTTGCAGGACACGCACCAGTCTGCGTAGAAATCCAGCAGCACACCCTTGCCCTGCGAGCGGGCATCAGCGACCTCGCGCTGCAGGTCCGCGACCGACTTGATCGTTCGGAACGGGAGGTCGTGGCGCGCGCTGGCGACGTTGCGGCTCAGCGGCGACAGAGGATCCGTGTTGCCCATGATCATCCCGGCCACCAGCACTCCGGCATAGAGCGCTGCCGCGCTGCCCGCAATGCGCGCGAACATGACGCCGCCGCCTCGAAGGCCGCTGATGCCGGTCCACAAGACAACTGCGGCCGCCACGCTCGGCACCAGCCACAGCAGCAGCGAGAAGCGGTCGGAGACGATGCGCTCCAGCATCCAGGCGGCGACCGCGAGCATCAGTGCTCCGAACAATCGCTTGACCAGATCCATCCATGGCCCGGCTTTCGGCAGCAACTTGCCGGCCGAGGCGCCGACGACGAGCAGCGGCGTGCCCATGCCGATCGCCATGGAAAACAGTGCAATTCCGCCGCGCACCATGTTGCCGCTCTGGCCTATGAAGAGGAGCGCGCCGACCAGGGCGGGGCCCACACAGGTGGTCACGATCAGAGAGGACAGCGCACCCATGATCGCCACGCCGCCATAAGAGCCGGCGGACTGCCGGTTGCTCATCGTGGCGAGCCGCGTCTGGATGGCGGCGGGCATCTGGAGTGTGAACAGGCCGAACATCGACAGCGCGAGCACCACGAACAGGGCGGCAAACAACGCGATGACCCAGGGCTGTTGGAACGCAGCCTGGACTTGCTGTCCGCCTGCGGCCACGGCAATGCCGGCGGCCGTATAGGTCAACGCCATTCCCAGCACATAGGCCAGCGACAGGCCAAAGCTCCGCCGCGCCGTTACGTGGGTGCCATCGCCGATGATGATTCCCGACACGATCGGCACCATCGGCAGGACGCACGGTGTGAACGACAGAAGAATGCCGCCGCCGAGAAACGCCAGCACCACCCATACGATGTTGCCATCACGAAGCACCGAAACGTAGCGATCCTGATCCGACACGAAGGCGGCAGGGGTGCGCGCTGGTTTGGCGGCCATGCCTGCCGGGGATGCGCCCGAGGCCGAGGTGGACGGCAGTCCTGCGGCGCCGCCGCCGGTGCCCGCGGTGGGCAGACTGACATTGAGGGTCTTTACGATGGGCGGATAGCAGATGCCCCGGCCACAGCCCTGGTAGGTGACGCTCAGCGGGACATCCAGCGCCGAGCCCGCAGCTCGCGCGACCGGCACGGAAACCGACAGCTCGTGATGGTAGATCTCCTGTTTGCCGAAGTAGTCGTCCTGCTTGATCTCTCCCGCGGGCATCTGCGGCGCCCCGAGCTGCGCCTGCCCGCTGGTCGTCCCGATCTTTATGCGACTGCGGTACAGGTAATAACCGTCAGCGATCTGCCAGATCAGCCGCATGCGGTCCGGTCCGTCCGCGAAAGCGGCGAGGTGAAAGGCCTGATCGGGGGGCAGAACATCGTTGCTGTTGTCGGCCTGCGCGCGGCCAGCCGCGACCACGGCGTCCAGCCCGTTTGTCGGGGTGCTGGCCGGCGAAGTGGACGGGCTATCGCCGGCAAACGCCGTAGTCGCGCCCAAAGCGAGGAGGAGCGCGGCGAAGGCCCGCCGCAGGAGCCGTGCAGGTCCAGCCAGGTCGTTCATGTTCCCGCCATTCGCAGCCATGCGATGTACTCTGCTGAGACGCTCGCCACCGGAAGGGCGATGATTTCGGGTAGCTCGTAGGGATGAAGTGACTTGAGCCGCATTTCCAGGGCCTCGAAGCGGGTCGCGAGGGTTTTGATGATCAACAGCACTTCCGGTTCGTCCTGCAGGCGGCCTTCCCAGCGATATGTCGAATGCGCCCCCGGAAGGCGGCTCACGCAGGCCGCCAGCCCCGATTCGACCAGGTCGCGGGCTATACGCAGCGCCGTCGCCTCGTCGGGGCACGCGGTGAGGACCAGGATAGCGTCGGAGCTCATGCCATTGGGCGCAATATCTCGCAGCATCGCAGCATAAATGTTCCCAGGCGGGGCCGTCACCGGCCTGCCGGCTCAAGCCGCCGCGGGCAGGCCAGCGCGGCAAGGGCTGAAAAAAAAGGCGGCCGCCGGCCTTGAATTCGCCCCCTTCCTGCCTATCATTAGCAGCCGCCGGGGGAGAGTGCTAACACCCCCTCCGGGGTATCCCTAAATCACTCAAA
>CAZLYG010000519.1:0-3875 GCA_964563075.1 uncultured Steroidobacteraceae bacterium
CTTCAGAGGGGCGCTCCGTCGCATAGCCGACGATCGGTGCGGTGATGGTGTTGCCTATCTCGAATAGGCCGACAGCCGCCTGCAAGACACCCTGTTGGTCCCTGAATCCCGTGAGCTTCAGCAGCCCTGCGGCGTGCCACACTTCCAGGAAGCGCGCCGAATAGTGAGGGTTGAGGGAGGAATACTTCTCCAGGTAGAGCTGAGCGTAGAGTCGTGCAGCCCGCTCGAAATCATTCGAGCGCCATTCCTCCGCGACACTGCGGACGAGACTCGTTGCGCGCAACAGCGCCAAGTCCCGTCGCAGGTTCTGGGGTCTGCGTGGATGCAGATCGATTCGATCGTACAGATACACCTGACGGCTCGGGATCAGGATGAACCCGGCGCCCTCGAGCGCCTGCAGCCACTCGGGCGTGCAGCGGCGGTTGAGGGACCTGAACCACAGAGCGTGCCGGGGCCATCGGTCCAGCGCCTCGTCGATCCATTTGCCGAGCTCTTCCTTCCGGAGCGGAGGGTACAAGTTAGTGGACAGTAGCCAGTTGTTGAGTGCAACGGCGTCGTCCACTCGCGCGTGCCACAGGTAGGCTCCAACCGCCCGGCACATCGCACGCAGGGGCTTCGTGAGGTAGGCGTGGCCCCAGCGCTCCACCTCCTCGATCGAGTACCGGCCGTACGTCGCATGGGGCGAGCAGACCCACGTGTTGCCGGGCTCCGAACAATTGATCGACACGGGAATCCGGCTGGCACCCTCCACGACCCGATCGACCGCCGTCGTAAGATTGAAGACGCCCGCAACACTCTCCGTGGATGCCGAGAGAAAAGCATCGACCTTGCTCGCGAACTCATCTGTGGCATGGGCAACGGCGCCGGTCATGACACGTACAGCGGCTCGCCATCCCATTCGATATCCTGCGTCGTCGCGGCACGCAGCGAGCAACGATAGCGCAGTGCCAGTCGAGCGAAAGCGATGACGTCGCGCGCAGCTCCGAATGCGGGCCCGGCATCTGCAGGGGCGATCAGCACATCCGTCGCGCGTGACCAATCCTTATGCCAGCGGTCAAAGGTCCCGGATCGCAAGGCATCGGGCAAACCGGCGGCGAGCATAATCACACCCAACATGCGTGGTGTAATTGAACTCATCACCAGGGGCGCAGTCAGTTCGCCGGCAATGGCCGCGGGGAGCGGTTGTCCGATGTCGAAGAGGTGCAGTCCGCTGATGGCCCGAGGATTGCATTCGAGCGCCACGAGCTCGCCATCGGGCCGCTCGATCCAGTCGAACGAAATCTGGCCGGTGAACCCGATGCGGTCCACCAGCCTCTCCACGGAGGACTGGATCGCGGGAATGTGGAGTGGCTCGAAGTAATAAGAGCTACTGCCACGCAGGCGGTATTGAGGCGCATACGTGACGTGGGCGTAGACCCGGCCGGAAATGGCAACGCTGTACGAACACACTTCCCGGCCCGCCTCAAAGAGCTGGGCGACCCAAGGGCCACGTGGCGGCAGCGGATCCGTGCGCTCGGGAAGTCCGTCCCGGTATATGCGCACGTGCACGCCGAACCTCGAGAACTCGGGTTTCAAGACGATGGGACGTCCGTTCGCCCAGTCGCGCGTCTGCGCGAGATCGGTGGTCCAGATCGATTCAGGTACCCTGACACCGGCCTCTTTGGCAAGCGCAAGAAAACCCCACTTGCTGTGCAATTGCCGCAACTGTTCGAACGGTGCCACAAAGACGTTGCACAGCGACGGGAGTCGGTGCCGCACGCGACTCAAATAAAACACCTCTTCGCAGGTGGGCACGATGAGCTCGATACGTTCTCGCGTCACGATTTCTGCCAGCTCGCTGGCGAACGCTGCCAGCGCATGGCGCGGCGGCGGCAATGAGAAAGTCGCCGCGACCGAGCGCGACCATCCTGAAATCCGGCAAGAAACGCTATCCGCTATGTAGGTTGTCCAACCTTGTGCGGCGAATCGCCGCGCATGATCCAACGCTACCGGGGCTCTGCCGCCGAGGATCAGGACACGCATGCGCGACTCCGGGCACCCTGAATGCGCCGCCGCTTGCCCGTTCCGGGATTCCGCAACAACTCTGTCACGTCCAGTGTCGGAGGTATTGCTCCCGAACGAGTCGCGATTACGGCGCACGCGTTGTGCAGTGACTCCCGCGCGGCCGGCGTAGGCATAGGAGACAGTCCGACCCGCCACGCACCCAAACTCAATTCCTCAACCTGATAGTCCTCGACGTCCGGGAGCGCGGTGACGACGGCTCTGGCGAGCACGTCGGGGAAGACCGGCACGCGTTCCTCTGATTGGGTTTGCGCAGCAGGATGTCCTGCTTGCGCCAACCACAGTATGTCATCCGTACGACCCTCGATGGCCGCGAGCGCAAGTGAGGCTCGCCCGCAGGGGCACGGTTTTCGAGCCACCTGCAGCACGTCATTGAGGCGGTATCGGACCACTGGCTGGGTACGGCGCCACAGATCCGTCACGATCGGCACGAAGCGTGTTCGCTCGCGATCCTGCCACTCGGGCTCAACCAGGATGTAGGGCTCGTTGAGATGAACGGTCCCCACTTCGCAGGACACTCCGAGCAGACCTTCAGTTGCCTGGTAGATCTGCTCGAGCGGCACTTCAAAGCGACGTTCAATCCGAGCTCGATCGAGAGGCTCGAGCACCTCGGCCACGGAAATCACCCTCCGCGGTCTCAGCTGTGAGGCTGAGTCAGCAAGAAGTCTCAGTGCGCTCGGCGGCGCGACGAGCAGGGTCGGGGAAAACAAGGCCAGATCGCGGACCAGTGCGTCCCAGGGCTGGGACTGATCGAAAAAGCGGAACCGCAGCCGCAGTGAGCCGACCGTGTCGTAAAGCGTGGCCCCTGCCCGGAGCACGAGCGCGATTCTTTCCCGGGCCAGCAGCCTGCCGCGCAGAAGTTTCCCGAGCAGCGTACCTGCCCAGGTTGCACACTCCGCCGGACTCGCCAGAAACAGCCCGCGACTGCCTGAGGTGCCCGTCGATAGCCCGATCGTGAAAGGGCCCCATCGCTTCGAAAAGTCCCGCGTGCGCTCGGCCGCGTGAGCGATTGCAGATACGTCCGCCAGGTGCGCGCCCACCGTATTGATGGTATCGAAATGCTCCATCCACGGCGCCTTGCTGAGCACTGGCCAATCAGCCCAGGACACCCGGGCATAACGAGAATAGAACGGTGAGCGAAGCACCAGGAACTGCTGCAACCTGGTGAGCCAGCGCTGTTGGATGAGCTCGAGCCGCTGCCGGTCGCGCAATCGATCGTGGCGGCGGGCGTGCGCATAAGCAATCAACAGCCTGAGGGTACCGCCGGCGTTCATGGACGGAATGACCGACAGTGGGAAGGCACCAGGACAACGTCGCGACGACGCTGAGAAAGGGTATGCAAGCTCGCGAGGGTCCGTCGGTAAGCGTCGGTGTCGCCCAGAAGAGCGGTCGCCCAACGCGGCGGCGGAGAGTTTTCAGTAATCGCCCGGACTGACCACGCGGCATCCGCGACGAGGAAAACCCATCCTTTGGTCGCGTGAAAGCACACGCCAAAGTGCCCTGCCGCGTGTCCCGGAAGCGAAACCGCATACAGGGAACCGTCCTGGAAAATGTCATGGCCCTCGCCGAAAGGTGCGAGCTCAGCGGGCAACCGTACAGCAGGAGCCCGCTCGAAGAAGTGGAGGCGATCGAGCAGCGTTGGCGGGGCCAATGCCGGGAGCAGGCCTTTCGTCAAAGCGTTGATTCTCGAACGGCCGTGTAGATCGTCCCAGCCTGCTTGCGCGCACCATATGGTCGCCCCCGGGAAGTCCGACAGCGCGCCGACATGGTCGCCGTGAAGGGGTGATACGAGAACGTGACTGATGTCGCCCGGA
>CAZLYG010000520.1:0-3857 GCA_964563075.1 uncultured Steroidobacteraceae bacterium
TGGTTTCTCGAGAACGTCTCGCCCTGACATGCTCAATCAGACCCGTCGCCAACAGTATCTCCAGTTGATGGCCGAGCGCGGCTGGGACCTGCTGCTGTTCTACGGGGATGGCTGGCGCAAGGATCTGTTCCGCTGCCTGATCAACGTGAACTTCTCCGGTCCCCAGGCCGTGGCCGCTCTGTCGCGCAGCGGCGAAGTGCGTGCTCTCGTTACAGATTCCTGGGATGTGGAACCCGTGGCAGCTGCTGTTGGCAGCGAGCCGTTGCTCTACATGCGTCTCGCGGATGGCGTACGCACGCTGCTGGCCAAAGACAGCCGAGCCGTGGTGGCGATCAATGGCCTGGAGCAGATGGAGGCACGCTTCGCCCGTGCGGTGCAGGAGGCGACCTCGACGGCTCTCATCTCGGCGACCCTGGACGTCGAGGAGATCAGGCGTGTCAAGACCGCCGCAGAGATCGAATGGATCCGGCGCGCAGCGCAGCTCGCCGACCGGGGTTACGAGCACTTCGTGAACGTCTGTGAGCCGGGGATGACCGAGTTCGAGCTGGTGGCCGAGGTCGAGTCCTTCGTCAAGGCCAACGGCGCCGAAGACAATTTCATGCTCGTGGCCTCCGGGGGCACCGAGGTGACCGGCATGAAACCCCCGACGGCCCGCCGCTTCCAGCCCGGTGATTCCGTGACGACGGAGCTGACACCCCAGGTCAACGGTTATTACGCACAGATCTGCCGCACCCTGGTGATCGGCGAGCCGAGCGCCGCACAGCGGGAGGCCTATTCGATTTTCGCGGCGGCCCAGGAGGCGGCGCAGAACTTTCTGCGGCCGGGGGTGGACATTTCCGACCTCGCGCGCGTGCAGAACGATGTGTTTCGTGCACGTGGCTACGGCGACTATACCGGTCCACAGTACACGCGCGTCCGAGGCCACAATCTCGGCTTGTATCCCGATGAGCTGCCGCACGTGCTCGAGAACGTTCATTACCTCTGCAAGCAGGACATGGTGCTGATCGCTCATCCCAACACCTATCTGCCGCTGTCAGGGTACATGGTGTTCGGCGACACGCTGCTGGTCACGGCCGAGGGGTGTGTATCGTTGAACCGGACTCCGCGCAGGCTGTTCCAGTCATGAAGAGGGGCTTCATCGGCTGGGACCCCGAGCAGTTGCCCCGTGCCGCGCTGGAAGCACGGCTTCAGGAGCTGCAGCGGCACCTCGCGCCGCTGGGCGTGCAGGCTTTGGTGGCTTTCAGCGACGTCTGGCGCTCGAACGATGTGCGGTATCTGTCGAACTATATGCCGTACTGGAATCGTGCCCTCACGGTGATCCCGCCGGCGGAGAAGCCGATTCTGCTGTGTGCGCTCTCACCCCGCGTCTATCCCTGGATCCGCTCCGTCACGCTGCACGAGACGATCATTGCGAGTCCGCAGCTGATCGCGCAGCTCGTCAAGCTGTGCGCGGAACGCAGCTGGAGGCGGATCGGTGTGCTCGATTACGAAGGACTGCCCTACGATCTGTACAAACAGCTGGCTGCCGAGAAGCTCGACATCGTGGACGTGCCACGCGCTCTGGTACGTCCGCAAGCCACAGAATCGGAGATTGCAATGCATCGGCGGGCGGCAGCGTTGGCACGCTCGGCACTCGACACGCAGATCACTCCGACAGCGGTGGGGATGACGGATCATGAGCTCACGGGCCGCCTGGAGCGTGCGTTGCGCCGGGCCGGCGCGGAGGATCTGTTCGTGCTGGTCGCGAATGGCCAAACCCCGCCCGTGCCGCCCTCCGGCCAGCTGATTGAGCCCCATTCCTCCGTGACCGTGGCTCTGGAATATTGCGGTCACTGGGTGAAGCTCTCCCGCAACATGGCCCGCATCAGGAGCCCTTTGCCGCCGCCCCGGGGAGCAGCCGGGCACGTGGAGACACTCTCGCGCGCCAGCGGGTGGGAAGGTATCGCGGCCAGTGACGACGCAACCGGAGCCGTTATCTCCCTCCAGGTCGAGATCCCTGTATCCGGCAAGCGGCTCTATTACGGCGAGACCTGCGTGCAGGAACGCGGCAGTGTGGAGATTCTATGAACGTCATTGAGAAGATCCTGGCGAGCAAGAGCGGCAGGACCGCCGTCGAGCCCGAGGACGTGGTCGTCTGCGGCATCGACCTGATGGTGATGCACGATCTGAGCGCCAACTTCGTGATGAAGGTGTTCGAGAACGAGATGAGCGGCGCCTCGATTGCCGATCCTTCGCGGATCGTGTTCGCCTTCGATCACAATTTTGCCCCGGCGACACGCGAGGCCGCCGAGGCGCTGGCCGCGGTACGCAAGTTCGCCGCGCGGCATCGCATCCGCAATCTTTTCGACAGCGGCTGCGGCAGCATTCACCATGTGATCATGGAAGCCGGTCTGGTGGCGCCGGGAATGGTGATCACGGGTTGCGACTCGCATACCCCCATCTACGGTGCGCTCGGCGCTTTCGCCACCGGCGTCGGCAACAATTCCATGGCCGCGCTGGGTTTCGCCCATTCGTCCGGCTGGTTCAAGGTGCCCGAGACGATCCGGATCGACCTGCACGGCAACACGCTCCCGGGAGTGGAGGCGCGCGATATCTCCCAATACGTGGTCGGCTACCTTGGCGAGGATGGCGCGATCTACAAGGCGATCGAGTATGCAGGTTCGTATATCGAGCGCCTGAGTGTCCCCGACAGGGGCCTGTTTCCGCTGCAGGCGATCGATGTCGGGGGCAAGTGCGGCTACATCAATCCCGACGACAAGACGGCCCAGTTCGCCAAGTCGCTGCGGCCGGATAACCATTTCGATGTGTTCCGTAACGACCCGGACACCCGCTACGCTGAGGTGATCGACATCGACGTCGGGCGGATCGGGCCGCAGGTGGCTTGCCCGCCGACCGTTGGCAACGTGCACCCGATCGAGGCGGCCGTGGGCACGCCCATCAACGTAGCGGAGGCCGGTGGGAGCACCGGAGGTCGGCTGAGCGACATCCGCACGCTGGCGCGCTGCTTCACCAATCGCCGGGTTCGCCCGGGCGTACGGCTGCAGGTCGTGCCTGCCTCGCGCGGCATCTATCTGGCGGCACTGCGCGAAGGACTGCTCGAGACTCTCCATGAGGCGGGCGCGAACATTTTTCCGCCGAGCGCCGGCTCGAATCAGGCTTTCAACATGGGGGCGCTCGCGGAGGATGAGGTCATGGTGTCGACGCAGGCCCGCAACTTCCCCGGCCGCAACGGCCATCCGCATGCGCGCCACTACCTGGCCTCCGCGCTGACGGTCGCCGCCTCGGCCATCAATGGCGCCATCACCGATCCCAGATCGCTCCTATAGGCACAGCGCATGAGGGGCTGAGGCCATGGCACAGAACATCGATGTCACCCAGGTCGTCGACGGCCAGAAAGTCGGTCCACTCCTGATCGGCGTGATGGCCGTCTGCATCCTGGTGACGCTCGCGGATGGATACAACATCTCCGTGGCGTCATTTGCCGCGCCGGGCATCCTCGAGGCGTTCCACATCGATCGGGCCGCGCTCGGCGGGCTCTTCAGCTCCAGTCTCTGGGCCGGCCTGATCGGTCCGTTCGGCTTCGGCATGCTGGCCGACCGCATCGGGCGGCGCAACGGCATCATTCTCAGCACCGTGCTGTTCGGTGTGTTCGGTCTGCTGTCGGGCATGTGCACCTCGCTTTGGCCCCTGATCCTCACCCGTTTCATCGCCGGAGTGGGCATGTCCGGTGCGCTGGCGGTCACCGTGGCCACGGTCAACGAATTCGCGCCGCGCCGATTGCGTGCAACCTGCGTGACCATCGTGTTCTCAGGGACCACCATTGGATCGGGACTTCCAGGGCTGGTAGCTCCGCCTCT
>CAZLYG010000521.1:0-3847 GCA_964563075.1 uncultured Steroidobacteraceae bacterium
CGGCGATCCACGATCTGGACGGCTCGACGACCGGCATCCCTGATTCCTATGTTCTCATCCACGACGGCGAGAACGACAGCGTCGCCACGGACGACACCTGCGAGATTCATCCCACCTGGAACGCCTCTGTGTGCAAGGGTGATATCGGACGCATTCAGTTCTTCATCAGAAGGGCCGGACCCACAAGAGGTGCTGTTCTTGCGCTGAAAGATGTTCCTTTGCGGTCCGCTACGCCTGCGCGAGTGGCTGCGCCTGCGCGGTCGGCTGCTCCTCAACAGCCAATTACGCTGAGTCGCAATGGCAAGGACTTCAAGATCACAGCCAATCAGAGCACCGTGCGCGCCGGTACCGAAATCCGAGTGAAGACCGAAAGACCGGAAGTTACCATCGGCTTGACCGAAATGGCCAAAGGCTCATGGGTCGTGTTCGAGCTGCCGGGTTTCGCCAAGGCGGCCTCCGGGAAGCAGCAGGACAGCATCGACGCCCTGCGTAAGGCGACCGAGACTTCGTATTTCAAGGCGCCAGATGCCGTTTGGGTGAAACTGGTAATCCCGACGGCTCCCAAGGGCGTTGGCAGGGATCAGTTTGGCCCGTTGGACACTCAAACCAGCATTACCGTAAGCCGATAGGCAAACCGGACCATCGCCACGGACGGCAATGATTTGGGCTTTGCTGTTGCTCGGCCCCGGTGCCTTGTCGCGCCGGGTAGAAGTCGCGCCCGGTCATGAGTATTCCCATCGTTATTCCTGAAAGCCCGCTTCGCGCTGATGACGGATCGCGAGGATGAGCGCGACGTCCGCACGGGGCTCGTAGGAGTACAGTGCTACGTAGCCGCGCTGACCGTACGCGATCACGAGCTCGCGTAAGCCCTGCTCGCAGCGTCGGCCGACCAGCGGATGGCGTTCGAGAATCTGGATGCCATCGATGAGGGTGTCGATAGCCGCAACGGCCGACAGCGGCGCTTCCTTCATCAGGACGTCGGTAAGCCGGTCAAGATCCTGGAACGCGCGCCGGGAATAGACTACTTGCGCCACGCGCGGGCCTTGGGGGCCTTCGCCTTCTTGCCCCGGACCTTCACTGAGATGTACCGGCGCACCTCCCTCATCGAATAGCCCTCCCCGCTCTTGACTGCTTCCTCCCGAGCCGCGACGGCCTCGTTCACGAACGCCCGGCGTTCTTCATCGAGGCGCGTCTGCCGCTCAATGGCATCGAGCATGAAGGCATGAGGGGACTTGTCCGCAGCCTCAGCGGCGGCGGCCACGCGACGTTTCAATTCTTCCGGAAGCTTCAATGTCGTAGGGGGCATGCCAGGAGTTTCTCCGATGCGGTATCACTTCGGTACTACCATTGTGCTCTCAAGTGCCTGGCGCATCAATGTCAAAATGCCGTGTCGGCCTCGCATTGCACGCGGTCCCGGAGCTGGCCCAGGCCGTTGGACGCAGCTGCAGCCAGCGACTAACCGATAACCCAGTTCGACGGCCGGATTACAGGGCGGGCGAGGATCCGAGGCTGCGTACCGCATCCTCTTTCTTGCCCATGATCGCTGCCGGCTCAGCGCATCTCAGGTCACATGACGAAGAGACTCAGTGCGCGCGCCAGCTCACCCGCGCTGCCACCCAGTCCCCGATGACCTGCAATGCCAAAGGCGAGATCGATTCTTTGATGACTCCGAATTCACGCGGCGAGCCGGTATGGGCCGTCTGCATCATGTGATTGAGGCCGGGAAGTACCTCGACTTTCGATCCGGGGATGGTGTCGAGCACCGGCCTCATTGCAGCGACATACGGCTCTGCCGGAACGATGCGATCAAGTGAACCCACGAGCGCCAGCACAGGCACGTGCACGTTCTTCAGGTATTTGATCGGATCGTCATTCAACTCCTCGCGCACAAACTTGACTGTCATGGTCTGACGAGTCGCCTTGGCTTGCTCCTCAGTCAAAGCTTTACCGGTGACAGCCTCATCGATCAGTGCAGAGACCCGCTGGTTCGCGGCAGCATCGTCCGGCGTCGCTTTCACCGTCCGGAAAATCCCCTGGCATAGCGCGCGTATCTTGGCCTGCTGCGCAGATGACGCTCCGTTCTCCTGGGCCATATACGCCTGCATCTCGGTGATACGGAACTCCCCGCTGAGACCCGAACCTGCCATCGCGACTACAAAGGCCACATCGTTGTCGCCTGCAGCCACTGCCGGCGCAATCGAACCGCCCTCCGAGTGCCCAATGACACCCAGTCTGTGTCGATCGATTTCAGGCCGCCCTTTCAAGTAATGGAAGGCGGCCGCAGCGTCGGAGACGAGATCGTCAAATGAAGCTGTGGCGAAATTACCCGAGGATGAGCCGACCCCGCGCTTGTCATAGCGAAGCACCGCAATTCCCTGGCGAAGCAGGTGATCTGCCAGCACGACGAACACGCGATGTCCGGCTGCCTCTTCGTCGCGTCCTTCCGGGCCGGCGGCTGCAATCAACACTACGGCGGGAAAAGGGCCCTTGTATTTCGGCAAACTCAGCGTGCCGGCAAGGTTGACCGCTCCGCGAGCATTCCTGAACGTAATCTCTTTATCTGTATAGGGTCGCGGGGCGCTCGCTATGGCCTCTTCTTGCGGCGGCAGCGGCGCCCCTGAGGCTCTGTCATCAAGCAGCATGGCCGCGACCACCAAGGCTGCGGCTAGCGCGATGATACGCGCCGCCGATGTCGCGTTGGGGGGTACCCGAGTCCTCATCGTCCATCCCCTTCGGCGGCGCAGAACGGCCGTCCCCCTACCAGCCTCCCTCATTCCAACTATTCAGTGCGCACGGAAGTCCGTGTGCGCAACTGGTCCGCAACCCATCATTTGTTGCGAAGTCTATCCTGGTCCAGCCGGGAGTTTATCCCGAGTTAGCCGTACGGTTGCCGCCTGCTCAGATGGTAACTCCCTGCGGATGACATCGAACGTTCGACGCATCGCGCTCGCGAGCACACCCTCGCGCGACGTCAGGGCCACCTGGTTGCGCTCGACTCAGCTCAGCGTGCTGTTGATACGCGAAACCGCGTCTTTGAGCGGCTTCAAGTCCTTAGTACAGGTATCCCATAACACCGTCGGGTAGGTCCCATGATAGTCATGCGCAGCACATTGCCGATGCCGGCGATCGCCCGCCAAGGGATCTGCGGCTCAGTATCCTTCACTCCTCGAGGAAGGCGGCGACTCGCTTCGGAAAGGATCTCCAGGTTTCGCTCGACAAGCTGCCGCGCAGAGAGCGGCGCGCGTTTGCAGATCTGGTGGCGTTCTTCGACCGGTACCTTCGCGCATCGGCGCCAGCTGCGGGGCTGGCGACCCAAGGCTGACCGGTTGCCAGGTCACGAGCCCCGGCGTAGCGTTCGGCCGATGCGTACGGTAGACGAATGGCTCGATGAGTATGCGGCGAGCCACCAGAACCCGACTAACAAGCTCCTGCATTGGATCTGCGTGCCGCCGATCGTGCTGGCGGTCTTGGGGCTGGTGTGGGCCCTCCCCGTCCCGGCGGCGTTCAGCAATGTTTCCATCTGGATCAACTGGGCAACACTCCTGGTGCTCGCGGCGGTGGTCTATTACTTCTTGTTATCGCCGTCGCTGGCCGCTGGGCTCCTGCTCGCTCTCGTCATACTGCTGCTCGTCACGCAAGCGCTGACATTCCTTCCGTGGCCGCTCTGGATCACCTCACTCACAGTATTCGTCGTAGCCTGGATCGGACAGTTTGCAGGGCACGCCGTCGAGGGCAAGCGTCCGTCCTTCTTCAAGGATGTGCAGTTCCTGCTGATCGGCCCGCTGTGGCTGCTGGCCGCCTTTTATCGCAGGCTCGGAGTGCCGTACTGACCGAACGGCTCAGCGCG
>CAZLYG010000522.1:0-3840 GCA_964563075.1 uncultured Steroidobacteraceae bacterium
CCTGGACGATCGCATGCTCGCTGTCACGGCCGAAGGCGTCTTTGCCGCTCAGTCGCACGATGAAGTTGAGGCTCTTGTTCTGGATGCGCGGGAAGGGCCGGGCCGGGTCCAGTCCCAGCGGGCTCAGAACCGGCTCGACCTCGCGCTCGAAATAGGTTTCCAGCCAGGCGGTGGCTTCAGGTGTCCAGGCGCTGCGCCCAAGGAGGGAGACGCCCTGCTTCTCCATCGCCGGCAGCAGCACATCGTTCAGGCAACGGTACTGATCCCCTACCAGACGCAGCGCGTGCTCGTGGATCGCGTTGAGCTGATCGGGGATGGACATGGCATCGGCGGCGAATTGCGCGGAGCCGAGCTCATGCAACTGCTTGAGTCCGGCAACGCGGATCTCGAAGAACTCATCGAGATTGCTCGAGGAGATGCACAGGAAACGCAGGCGCTCGAGCAGCGGCACCGACTCATCGAAGGCCTGTGCGAGCACGCGCTGGTTGAATTCCAGGAACGACAGCTCGCGATTGATGTAGTGCTGCGGGGCTTTGAAATCGGGTGCGTCCATCGAGGTTTCCCGGCTGGAAAGCGGCATCTCAGCATGGTGCGCATGACGGTGTGGTGACAGTCCGGGATCGACGTGCGGTGTTCGGCCTGCACGGCGCCGCGGCTTGCCGGATGTTGGGGCGGCGGTCGGGCCGGAGGCGGTTGGGGTGGCGCTTGGGGCGGCGGTTGGGCCGGCAGTTGGGGGCGCGCTTGGAGCGGCGATTGGGGCACCGGTTGATGAAGCGGTTGGAGGGGCGGTTGGAGGGGCGCTTCGGGCCGCGGTTGGGGCAGCGAGCGGAGCCGGCGTCGGGTCTCCGCCCGTTGCGGAGCCAATGGGGGCAATGGGAGAGCCGGCGGGGTCAGTCGCAGCGGCCATCGGCTACCGCGCTACGAGGGCCGGGCCGAGTGGCGCTACCAGGGTTCCGAGCAGCGGCGTCGTGCGCGCGATGAAGTCATCCCGCCACTGGGGGTCAATGGGCTGCGCGTCGGGGAGCACCACAGTCTGGGGATTCTTGAAAACTCCATCGACACGGTACTCGTAGTGGAGGTGCGGTCCCGTGGCCAGTCCCGTCATTCCTACGTAGGCGATCACTGTGCCCTGGCTGACCTGCGCGCCCACGTGCGTGCCTTTTGCAAACCGGGACAGATGCCCGTACACCGTCACGATACCGTGGGAGTGGTCGATCTCCACGACGTTGCCGTAACCGCCTTTCTGACCCGCGAACCGGATCCGCCCGTCGCCCGCCGCCTCGACCGGAGTGCCCATTGGGGCGGCGTAATCAATGCCTTTGTGCGCGCGAATGAGATTCAGAATGGGATGCCTGCGTGCCGTGTTGAACCGGGAGCTGACGCGCGTGAATGCGACAGGCGCGCGCAGGAAGGCTTTCTGCATGCTCTTCCCGTCGGGAGTGAAGTAGTGGGTTGCGCCCTCCGGGTCGACATACCGAACGGCCACATACTCGCGCCCGTGATTGATGAACGATGCAGCCAGCACCGGGCCGTCCTTCAGGTACTTGCCGTTCTGATAAAACTCCTGGTAAGTGACCACGAACGAGTCGCCGGGCTGGATATCGAGCACGAAGTCGATATCCCAACGGAAGATATCCGCGAGCGTGACGGCCGTCTGATCGTGCGCGCCGGCATTCTCGACCGCCTCGAACAGCGAGCTGTCGATCGTTGCCCGAATGGTGCGCACGCGTGTCGCCAACGGGTTGTCCAGCACACTGGCATGCAACTCGTCGTTCTCACGGGTGACCTTGAGTGTCTGGGTGTCGTTCAGGCGGCGTTCCATGCCCACCAGGGAGCTGTCCCGGCGCACGAGGTGGAGCAACTCGCCGGGATGCAAGCTGTCGAGGCGGGCCTTCAGTCCGGGCAGGCTGCGCAGGGACGCCAGGTCCGCCAGGTCGAGCTTCAGACGGCGGAAGATGCCATCCAGCGTGTCATTGCTCCTGACGATGACGTCAATGGCCTCGGCACCGAAGGCGGCGCTCTGGGTTTTGGCTGGTGCCATCGTCACTGCTTGCGCGACGATGGCGGGGCGCGGCTGCACGGCAGCCGCTGTTGTCGGCGCGGCGGCCGGCGTGGTTGTGTGTCGAACGGGAAATCCCAGGAAGGCAAGGGCGCTCACGGCCAAGGCCACACCCCCGAGCGCGATCCAGCGGGCCGCCGGTGAACCCGCGCCTGTGCGCATGCTGCGTGCGATTGGTGGTCTGAAATTCAGGGGCATCGACTACACTTCGCTGGCGAAGGGGGCAACCTACCCGAGGGGCAAAGGCCGGGTCAACGTGACCGGCCAATCGGGTGAGCCGCTGGGGCGACCTCTCGGTTGACCGCGGCTTCCGGCGGCCTGAGGGCCGCCGCACCTGTAGCCTGACATTTTGTTGCATTCAGAAACGGGACCGATCTCATACATGACGAACTTCGATGAGGCGCTGGCCGAGCTGACGCGTGGCACCGAGGAAGTACTGGTAACCGAGGAGCTCGTACGCAAGCTGCGACGTGGCAAGCCGCTGAAGGTGAAGGCCGGGTTCGATCCCACGGCGCCCGATCTGCATCTCGGGCATACCGTGCTGCTCAACAAGATGCGGCAGTTCCAGCAATTGGGCCACGAGGTCATTTTTCTCATCGGGGATTTCACCGGCCTGATCGGCGACCCCTCGGGCCGCAATGTCACGCGGCCGCCGCTGACTCCCGAGGAGGTGCAGGCCAACGCGCGCACCTATCAGCAGCAGGTGTTCAAGATCCTGGATCCGCAGCGCACGCGCGTGGATTTCAACTCGCGCTGGTTCGGGCCGATGGCCGCGTCGCGGCTGATAGAGATCGCGGCGCGGCACACGGTCGCGCGCATGCTGGAGCGGGATGAGTTTGCCAAACGGTATGCCGACGGGCGGCCGATCGCGCTGCACGAGTTTCTCTATCCGCTCGTACAGGGCTATGACTCCGTCGCGCTGGAGGCGGATGTCGAGCTCGGCGGCACCGATCAGAAGTTCAACCTGCTGATGGGGCGGCAGCTGCAGGAGAGCTTCGGCCAGGAGCGGCAGATCGTGATCACCGTGCCGCTGCTGGAGGGCACGGACGGGGTCAACAAGATGTCGAAGTCGCTGGGCAACTACATCGGCATCGCCGAAGCGCCCGGCACGATGTTTGGCAAGGTCATGTCGATTTCCGACCTGCTGATGTGGCGCTATTTCGAGCTGCTCAGCTTCCGTCCCCTGGGAGAGATTGCCGGGCTCAAGCGGGCGGCCGGGGAAGGACGCAACCCCCGGGATATCAAGCTCGAGCTCGCGCACGAGCTGGTCGCCCGTTTCCACGGCGCCGCGGCAGCGGATACCGCCCAGAAGGATTTCATGGCCCGGGTCAGCGAGAAAACCGTGCCGACGGACCTGCCCCCCCGGGTGATCCAGATTCAGGCCACCGGGATTCGCCTGGCCAACCTCCTGAAGGAGGGAGGGCTGGCGTCCAGCACCTCGGAGGCGAACCGCAAGATCGAGGAAGGCGCGGTCCGCATCGATGGCGCCAAGGTCACGGACAGGGCACTGGTCCTGCTGCCCGGCGCGGACCACGTGTTCCAGGTCGGCTCCAAGCGCTTCGCCCGGCTGAGGCTCGCGAAGCAGAGCTAACCCCTTGAAATGAAGGGCGTTGACCCCACCTGGGGCGGACACCGAGCGCGCCTCAGAGGGCGGCTCTCCGCCGCCGCCGGCGCGTCGCGAAATTTAATCATGACAACCGTTTGACATGGTTCCCGCGGCGGCTATACTGCGCGCCCCTTGCAGACCAAGCCGCTATTGTCATCAGTGGGCGGCGCGGAAA
>CAZLYG010000523.1:0-3827 GCA_964563075.1 uncultured Steroidobacteraceae bacterium
GAAGCGATCCAGCTGCGAGCGCTCGAGTGTCAGTCCGGCGGCCATCGCATGCCCACCGAAGCGGCTGATCAGATCAGGATGGCGTGCGGCGATCGAATCGAGCACGTCGCGGATGTGCACACCCTCGACCGAGCGCGCCGAGCCTCGCAACACCTCCTCGGCGGCGAGCGCAAACGCAATCACCGGACGCCGCAGCCGATCCTTGACGCGGCTGGCGACCAGCCCCACCACCCCCTGGTGCCAGGAGGGGTCGAACAGGCATACGCCGCTGCGTTGCAGGGGCCCGAAATCCGCAACCCGGCGCAGCGCGGCAAGCGCATCCGCCTGCATGCGCGCCTCGATGCTCTTGCGCTCCTGATTCAACTCCTCCAGGCGTGCCGCCAGGGCCTGCACTGTCGCCGGCTCCTCTGCCAGCAGACACTGGATGCCGATGCTCATGTCGTCGATGCGCCCGGCGGCGTTCAGGCGCGGGCCGACGGCAAAGGCCAGGTCCGTGGCCGTCAACTCCGCGACACGCCGATTCGCAAGCTCCAGCAGTGCCCGGATCCCGGGCACACAGCGACCGGCGCGAATGCGCCGCAGCCCCTGTTCGACGAGCACACGATTGTTGAGGTCCAGAGGGACCACGTCCGCCACCGTGCCGAGAGCGACGAGATCCAGGAACGAGGCCAGGGAGGGCGCGCCCCGGGGGATGAGCGCAGCGGCCTGCAGGGACCGTTGCAGCGCCGCCAGGACATAGAACGCTACGCCGACACCCGCGAGCGCTCGACTGCCGAACCGGCTGCCCGGCAGATTGGGATTGACCACGACATGAGCGGCCGGGAGCTCGAGGCCTGGCAGATGATGATCGGTGATCAGCACTTCGATGCCACGCGCCCGGGCCTCCGCGACGCCTGCGTGGCTGGAAATGCCGTTATCGACGGTCATGATGAGAGTCGGCGTCCGGGTTGCCGCGAGCGCAACGATCTGCGGAGTCAGTCCGTATCCGAACTCGAAGCGATTGGGCACAAGGAATTCGATGGACGCGAATCCCCATGCACGCAGAGCGCGCAGCACGAGCGCCGTACTCGTCGCGCCATCGGCGTCGAAGTCGCCAATCACGAGAATACGGCCCTCCCGGTGTCGCACGAGGAGCTCCACCGCGGGCATGACGCCTTCGAGTGTCCCTACAGGCAGCAGGCGCTCGAGTGAACAGTCGAGGTCCGTCGCCGTGCGTACCCCACGGGCAGAATAGATACGCTGCAGAACGGGGTGCATGTTGCCGCCGAGTCGCCCTTCGCCGGGGGAATCGCAGACCCGTCGCACGATGCGTAACGTCATCGCAGCGTCTCGAGGCCCGAGCGCCCCCGCCGCCAGAATTTTCGCCGGCCGCTCGCACTCAGCGTCAGAGCGCGGTCGTTAGCGAGAATCGAGACGCGCTCGACGGCACGACGCTGTAGAGCCTCCAACGCGGGTACGACGAAGCGATAATCGATCTCTTCCAGCGACATCCGACCTGTTTCCACCACCAGCACGACGCTCCCAGCATAGGTCGCATCGAGCTGGCGCGGAAGCGGTCGAGGCTCCCCGCCGCATAGCCGCCACAGTCCTCCGAGATAGCTGTCGGAACCGAACGCAAGAGCCAGCGGGTCGGGCGCTGAGCGCGCGAGCGGCGCGTAAGCTCCACCCCCCCAGATCCATAGAGTGCTGATCGGCAACTCCCGAGCGAGGTTGACAGGATGCCCGTGGAGCCACATTTCGATTTCCGCTCCGAGGCGTCGCAAACGGGAAGCGCCCTCCCCTCGCGGCAGCGCGTCGGCAACATGACCGCCGACTATTCGCGCCGGGTCGGTCGTGATCGTCGCCGGCACGCTGTCCTGCAGGAGCAGGAAATCGCCGGATGCCAGCGGCACGAGACTCAGATCGTGAAAGGTGCGCTGAAAGTCGAGCGCCAGACTCTGAAGCTCCGCGGGTGACAGACGCAGGAGGCCGCGTGGATCGAAATGCAGAGTCGTCAGGCCAGCCGCCAGGTGCAGAGGTGTCGCCATCCACAAGGATTCGCTCGCAATCGCCCGCCCTGCTGCGGCGACGGAACTCACTGGGGCCTGAGCAAGATCCGCTCTGCCCACCCAGCGAGCCAGCCACTCGCGCCAGCCGCTCACGAGCACGCTGCGCTCACCGAAGCGGGCGATCTGGTCCAAGCCAGGCAATTCGAGCGGCGCGGCCGCTGGCGTATCCGGTAGATACAGATCGGAGATGACGATGACGATTTCGCGCACGATCGGTATCGTACAGGGACGGAAGCGATTCCCATGAAGCTCACGCTCGAAGCGCGCTCGCAGGCCAACCTGATCCGCTCGTACTCCTCCACCGAGGTGCGGGTTGGCGAGCTGCGCCTGCGCGGCAGCTGCATCATCACCGCGGACACCGTGATTGCGGACTGGGAGCCGGCGAGTCTCGCCGAGCTTTCCCCCGCTCACCTGCAGAAGCTGTTCGCATTGCAGCCCGAAGTCGTGTTGCTGGGCACCGGGGCAATGCAGCGCTTCGCACCGGCGCTGATTCGCGCGGCCTTTGCAGAACACAACGTGGGGCTGGAGGCGATGGATCTAGGCGCTGCGTGCCGGACCTTCAACGTGCTGGTGCAGGAAGAGCGGCGTGTGGCTGCGGCGTTGTTCTTGAAATGAGAGCCGGGCGCGTGGCGCCCGGAAGAAGACACAGGGGGAGGAAAGGTCAACCATCCAACAATCATTCGAAGCTGACAGACTCGAACAATTGCATCTGTTTTTGTTCTTCTCGCCGTCTTTATTGCTTTTGTATCGTCGCCCTCCTCCCTGTGTCTTCTTCCGGACCCTCGCATCCTCGAGAGGTGTCGTCGACGGGCGACATGTTAAACAGGTTGTAGATCGAGGTGCAAGTGATTTGCTGAATTAGAACTAATATCAGTAAAATCCTTGTGTTAGGATGTTTTCCTCATGCCGTTCCACCGAGCAGCGGCACGAAGGCGACCGCCCCGAGCGACTCGCGGTCGACGCGCTGCTCACGGCGCGTGAAGCGAATCAGCTCCTGCTCTCCTTCGGGCCCGACCGGGACGAGCAGGCGCCCGCCCACGCTGAGCTGCTGCAGCAGGGCCTCGGGCACGGTCAGCGGCGCGGCGGCGACGAGGATCCCGTCAAACGGCGCCTGAGTCTTCCAGCCCAACGAGCCGTCGCCATGACGAAAGCGAACGTTGCGCAGGCCCAACTCCTTGATGCGCTCCTTGGCGCGGGTCATCAGGGGCTCGATGCGCTCGATGGTATGCAGCTTCTCGACCAGGGGGGCCAGCACCGCCGTCTGATAGCCGCAGCCGGTTCCGACTTCGAGAACGTTGCGCGGCGCCGATCCTTCCAGCAAGGCTTCGGTCATTCGGGCAACGATGTACGGCTGAGAGATCGTCTGCCCGAAGCCGATCGGCAGCGCCGTATCCTCGTACGCACGCGTTCCGAGCGCCTCGTCGACGAAGATGTGCCGGGGCACGTTGCGGATGCGGTCCAGCACCTGCAGATTCACGATTCCCTGCTCGCGCAGACGCTGCACCAGCCGGTCGCGCGTGCGCGCGGAGGTCATGCCTATCCCGGTGAGGCGCACGTCAGCCATCGATGCCTTCCAGCCAGCTCGCCACGGTCGGCAACGCCGCGTGGCGTGTCAGGTCGATCTGCAACGGGGTCACCGAGACGTAGCCCTTGCCGACCGCGTCGAAGTCGGTCCCGGGCCCGGCATCCTGCTGCGAGCCGGCGGGCCCCACCCAGTACACCGGTCGGCCGCGAGGGTCCCGAGCGCCTCCGCGGCGAGCTCCGGCCTCGGATGAGAAG
>CAZLYG010000524.1:0-3805 GCA_964563075.1 uncultured Steroidobacteraceae bacterium
GCGCCGGACGGACTGACTCCTTCCGCGGCGCCACTCCAGGCCGGACGGCAGCAGCTCGCGCGCAGCTTCGACAATCGCAACGGCGGGTTCGGACCGGCACCGAAGTTTCCCCACCCCAGGACCCTGGAGCGGCTGCTGCGGGATTGGCGCGCCAGCGCGCAACAACCCGAGCCGGACCTGCATGCTCTTTACATGGCGACTCTGACGCTGCGCTGCATGGGCGAAGGCGGCATCAACGATCAGCTGGGAGGCGGCTTCTCGCGTTACTCGGTGGATGCGACCTGGACGATCCCACACTTCGAGAAAATGCTTTACGACAACGGCGCACTCCTGAGCGTCTATGCGGACGCTGCGGTGGCCACGGGCGATTCATTCTACGCCGACATTGCGACCCAGACTGCCGAGTGGACGATCCGTGAGATGCAATCGCCCGAAGGAGGCTACTACTCCAGCCTGGATGCCGACTCGGAGGGCCACGAGGGCAAGTTCTACGTGTGGGATCGCGAGGAGATCCGCAACCGACTGAGCTCGGAGGAGTGGGCGGTATTTGCACCCCGCTTCGGCCTCGACCGACCGCCGAATTTCGAAGGTCGTTGGCACCTGTTCGTGGCACAGCCGATAGCGCGAATTGCCACGACGACCGGTGTCGGCAGGGCCGAAGTGGAGGCGCGGCTGAGCAGCGCCCGCGGCAAGCTTCTTCAGATCCGCAACGGCCGAGTGTGGCCCGGCAGGGATGAGAAGATCCTGACTTCGTGGAACGCATTGATGATCCGCGGCATGGCTGGCGCGGCGCGCGCGTTGGGGCGCGCCGATTTCCAGGAGTCGGCTACCCGCGCACTCGACTTCATACACCGTACTCTGTGGCGTGATGGCAGGCTCCTGGCGACGTACAAGGACGGCAAAGCGCACCTCAACGCCTACCTGGACGACTACGTCTTTCTGGCGGATGCTCTCCTCGAGCTGCAGCAGATCCGCTTCCGGGCCGGGGAGCTGCAGTTTTGCCGCACGCTGCTCGATACAGTGTTGGATCACTTCACGGATGCGAGTGCCGGGGGCTTCTTCTTCACCTCCGACGATCACGAGAAGCTGATGCATCGATCGAAGTCGTTCGCCGATGATGCGACGCCAGCGGGCAACGCCATCGCCGCGCAGGTGCTGCAGCGAATGGGGTATCTCCTCGCGGACGAGCGCTATCTGGCCGCGGCTGAGGGTACGTTGCGCGCTGCCTGGGCAGCTCTAGAGCGCTATCCCCAGAGCCACACCAGCATGCTGAGCGTGCTCGAAGAGTTCCTGCACCCGCCCGAGTCAATCGTTTTGCGGGGCGAGCCTGCGCAAATCGACCTCTGGCAGCGCGAGCTCGCCAGGCTCTACGCCCCGCGGCGGATGATTCTTGCCATTCCCGCCGATGCGCCCGATCTCCCACCAGCCCTCGCTGACAAGGCGCCGCGCGGCCCCGCAGTCGCGTATCTGTGTCAGGGAAGTACGTGCTCGGCCCCCATTGCAGATCTCGGCGAGCTGGTCGAGCAGCTGCGCGTTGCCCCGCAAGGCTCATGAGCTGAGCAGTGTCGCGCCGGCAGCGGTCAGGTGTCGCGGCGATACCGACGCGTGCGCGGCTACTGTCTGCAGGTCTCGCCAGGCTCGCGCAATCTCCTCACCCAGCTGAACTCCCGTCATGCCGGACACTGCCATCAACTCGCCAACGCTGCTGCGCAATCTCAAGACCGCAAGAGCGCAGCCGGCGGTGATCTCGGCGAGCTCATGAGCTGACAATGCCCGGCGCTCGAGCGCGGCCTGCCAGGCCCGCCCCGCTGTGGAATCAAGCCCGGCCTTGACGAGTTGCCAGCTCGCCCAGCCTTCCGCAAACCGCGCTTGAACGAAAGGATCGTCGGCCAGCGTGCGAGCCGAGCCGTGGGGCCTCTTGCGCCGCGCGAGCGTCTCGAAAGCCTCCAGTGCATGCCGAGCAATCCCCAGGGCGACGGCGGTCACCGGAAGCTCCGTCAGAACACCGAACGGCAATCGATAGAGAGGACCCGCCTCGCGCGGACTGTCGGTGAACACGGAAAAACTGCGTTCCTCCGGCACGAACACCTCGTGGACCTCGAAGTCATCGCTCCCGGTGCCGCGCATTCCGCTGGTCTCCCACGCGGGCACGACCTTCACCTGAGAGGCGTCGAACGCCATCGCACGAACCAACGCTGCCCCATCCGCACCGAGGACTGGCTTATCGTGCTCGGCGACCCGGCAATTTGCCGTAAAAGTGGTCGCATAGTCCGCGCCACTCGCGTAACGCCAGCGGCCTGTCGCTCGATAGCCTCCAGCGACCCGCTCCGCAGTCCCATCGGGCGCGCCCGAGCCCGCGATGACGGCGTTCGGGGCAGAGTAAATCGCTTGTGCAGCCGCCGCGCTCAGATAGGCCGCAAACAGTCCGCCGCCGGCGCCGATCATCACTGCCCAACCGACAGAACCGTCGATACGCGAGGCCGCTTCATACACCTGCAGAGCCTCGGGTAGCGAGAGCTCCAGACCCGCCGCGCCTTTGGGGATCCAGAGTCGGAACAGCTCATGCTGCACGAGCGCGCGCGAGACCTCCCGTGGAAGCCTCGCCAGCCGATCAGCGTCGGCGGCAGAGGCACGCAATAGGGGTGTGAGCTCCTCGAGACTCCTCAGCAGTGTATCCATCTCCCCATTGTAGGGCGGGAGCTTCACTCCTACGACAGCAGCTCGACATTTCCGCCGATTGCCGCTGTGTTCACCGTCAGGGTGCGCTCCGTCGCGAAGCGCAGCAGATAATGGGGTCCGCCGGCTTTCGGCCCCGTGCCCGACAGCCCCTGCCCACCGAAGGGCTGCACACCCACGACGGCGCCGATCATGTTGCGATTCACGTAGGTGTTACCCGCCGGAGCGGCCTGGAAAACGTGGGCGGCGAGGCCCTCGATGCGGCTGTGAATGCCCAGCGTGAGGCCGTAGCCCGTGCTCCGGATCGCCTCCAGTACCTGGGGCAGCTCGCCGGACTTGTAACGCGCCACGTGGAGAATCGGGCCGAATACCTCGCTGCGCAACTGGTCGAGAGCCCGTAATTCAAACAGGTGCGGCGGGAAGAAGTGCCCGTCCGCGTGTGCCGGCCCGAGCGTGCACGCATGCAGAAGAGTGGCCTCGCTGCGCATTCGCAATGCGTGCGCGGCGAGACGGCTCTTCGCGTCCGCCGAGATGACCGGCCCCACATCGGTGCCCACCTCCGCGGGATCGCCGATATTCAGGCAGCGCATTCCCCCGATCAACATCTTCAGCACCCGGTCAGCGATGTCCTCCTGCAGATACAACACGCGCAGCGCCGAGCATCTCTGGCCGGCGCTCGTGAACGCGGACGTGATGACATCATCGACGACCTGCTCGGGCAGCGCAGTAGCATCGACGATCATCGCGTTGACTCCGCCGGTCTCCGCGATGAGCGGGACAATGGGCCCTTCGCGCTGGGCGAGCGCGCGATTGATGGTGGCCGCGGTCGCCGTCGACCCGGTGAAAGCAACGCCCGCCAGGGCCGCGTGTGCCAGGGCAACCTGTCCGAAAGCCGGTCCATCGGCAGGAGTGAGTTGCAACACATCCGCAGGAATGCCCGCCTCGTGCAGCAACAAAGTCATCGCATGCGCGATCAGGGGTGTGGCAGGCGCCGGCTTCGCCACTACGGAGTTGCCGGCGACCAATGCCGCGACGATCTGGCCGGTGAAAATGGCAAGCGGGAAATTCCATGGACTGATGCAGACGAACACGCCCCGTCCGTGCAATGACAGGAGATTTCGCTCACCCG
>CAZLYG010000525.1:0-3774 GCA_964563075.1 uncultured Steroidobacteraceae bacterium
ATGAGGGAGGGTGCAGAAACAGCGTCTTCATCATGTTCGAGCAGTCCTAAATCGGGCGCGGCTTCTAGGGGACGGGGTGCGCAGAGCCATCCCGGGCCACGTGGTAGCGCACCTGGCGCCACTGCACCCGGCGTGCGGTGAAACCCCAGCACCACAGGGCGAACCCCAGTGCGTCATTGAGCACCACGGCCCCGATTCGCCACAGCGGCAGAGGGGCCTTGCAGACCGCAAAATGCAGCATGAGCCGTGCCGCTGCAGTGATTGCGAGCATGGCGAGTGTAGCATCCGCACCGCCTGCCAGCAGGCACCCCACCGCAGCGGTGGGGACGCCGAAGCTGATGAACGAAAAAGCGTAACCTGCGGGTTGCACGATGCGGATGGTTCTGAGCCAGCGCAGCTCGTGCCGAACCAGGTCCCCGAAACTGCGCTCATCCACACAGGTCTCGACGACCACTTCCGACAGCACCGTCTGCAGCCCCATGCGCCGCGTCAACTCTCCCAGCCGGTAGTCATCGGCGAGCTGGTTGGCAATCGCGGCAAAACCGCCGATGCCAGCCAGTACTTCGCGGCGCAGCGCGATCGTGGCCCCGAAGGCGAACGACCGCGAGCCGAACAGGGCCGCGACGTGTGCCGAGGGCATGAACCACTCGTTCACGAACATCGACCCCAGCAGCGACCAGAAACCCGGGCGCGGCCTGCCGCGGTAAGGGCAGGTAACGATGCCAACTCCGGGATCCTGCAGGGGAGCCACTACCTGTGACAGGTAGTCAGGCGCCACACGCACGTCGCTGTCGGCAATGACGAGGAGGTCATGGCGTGCGAGCGGCATCATGTTCATCAGATTGCTGACTTTGCGGCTGCTGCCTCGCTGCGTCGGGTCAATGGCCAGCTGCAGGTCCAGGCCCGGGTATTCGCGTTGCAGCCTGTGAACCACGGCGACCGCCGGGTCCTCCGCATCCCGCACGCCGAACACAATCTGAAACCGCGAGTACCGCTGTTCGCAGAATGACCTGAGAGCCTCGTACAGCTCGTACTCGGCGCCGCACAGCGGCTTCAGGACAGTGACGGGAGGCAGCGAGGCCAAAGCGGCGGGGGCCGGTGCCCTGCGAACCGATCGCACGGCAATCCAGGCAATGGTCGTATAGATCATCGCCACCGCGGCGATCACGCAGCCGCAAACCTCAAGCCAGAACATAGAGCTCATATCCAGTAGACGGTGAATCTTGCAGGAATCATTCCCCGTCGCGGTTAAGCGACAGGCGTCTGTAAAGCCAAACGTAAGTAGGGTCCGCGGGATCCGTTACAAACGCTGCCTCTCAGGCCGGCGGCCGAAACGGCTGACAATCCAGAGTGCGCCCGGCAGCGCCGTGAAATCGGCCACCAGTGCGAGGACGAAGCCGGAGGCGGAGACGATGCCGAACTGGCGCATGGGGGGCAGGTCCGACAGCGCGAGTGCCAGGAACCCGCTGGCGTTGATCAGGGTCGCGAACAGAATCGGCCGGCCCGCGACCAGCAGCCCGTGTCGCAGGGCCTCGGCGGTCGAGCCCGAGGCCGTGCCCTCCTGGAAGTGGTAGAAAAAATGCACCTGATCGTTCTCGGTCGCACCCAGAATGGTCGAGCCGATCAGGATCGTGGCGATGTTCAGCGGGATGCCCGCCAGGCGCATGACGCTGAACACCGAAAGGATGGCGAAGAAGGAGGGAATCATCGTCATCAGCCGTGCCGAAGGGCTGCGGAACACGACCAGAAACGCACAGAAGATCACCGTGGCCGTGATTGCAAAGCTTTCCGTGAGCGTGGGGAGTAGTCGCGCCGTGATCGCCGACGATACGGCTCCCTTGCCCACCACCCGGCCGCGCACTGCGCGTAGCGCAGGGTCGCTTCGCTGCTCGGCGTCCCAGGTCCTCTCGATGAATGAGCGCATGGCTCCCGTGCGGCCGAACAGCTCGGCACGGCCGCGGATGCTCAGCCGCACGCTAGCGAGATCCGCGATGTCGACGTACTCGCGTGCTCCAGGCTCGGTGAGCATGATCTGCTCGAGATCCGCGGCGAGCTTGCGCCAGGCGCCCGGATCCATCGGCAGCTGATCGGAACCCGACTCCACATACCGTGACCAGCGCAGCACGGAGGTGGGGCCGTCGACGGCCGTAATGCGGGAGTCACTCTCGAATCGGCGCGTCAGCTGCTCAACCCCGCGCAGAAAGTCCGGATCGAGCGCGTGTCCCGGCGCCGTCTGCAGCCATAGCTCGAACATATCGAGCCCGTTCGTGCGCTCGAAACGCCGGGTATCCTGGGCCACCGGTTCGCTCTGGTTCACGTAGGTGAGCGCATCCGTTTCCAGGGAGAGCGGCTCGAGCTTCCCGGGCAGACCGAACAGCGAGATCGCCCCGAACAGCATCAGCACCAGGGACCCGCCGACCAGCGGCCAACGATAGCGCCGCGTCGCCGGAACCAGGGCATCCACGAACCGCGGCAACCAGCGGGCGGCTGGACGACGTTCCGACAGCAACGGCGTGCGCAGCAACGACTGCAGCGCCGGAAACAGAGTGAAACAGCCAATCCAGGCCACCACGAGTCCGAGCGCGGTCCACAGACCCATCTCGCGCACGGGACGGATCTCGGAAACGGCAAGGGCCGCGAAACCAACCGCGGTGGCAAACATCGAGGCGGTGCATGGGAGAAATTTGTTCGCCAGCGCGCGGGCGTGATGCTCCAGCAGAGTGGGCGAGTCGTCGCGCTCGATGTAGCGTGAGTGAATGTAGACGAGAGTCGCAGTCGTCGTGACCATCACTGTGAGGGGCACGAGAGTCGAGACGACCGTGTTGGACCAGCCGAGAACGTAGGCCAACCCTACGGCTATCGCGACGACGGCGCCGAGCGTGATGATGATTGCGCCGAGTGCCCGCCACGATCGATAGACGATGAAGACGAGCACGAGCAGAAAAATTCCGAACAGCGGCATGAAGCGCTTCGTGGCCGCTGTCGTCTCCCGCTCCAGCCAGGCCTCGAGCCAAGGTGAGCCGACGCGGCGGACGGCAGTGAACGGGCCACCCGGGCGCCCTAACGGCAGGACGATTGCGTCGATCTGCGCCAGCGCCTGGTCGCGCTCGGCGGCTGTGTCCGTGTGCAGCTGGATGCCGATCCCCAGGTAGTGGTCCCCGAGCAGGCCTGCACGGCGAAACAAAGAGGTGCCGGTTGCGAATGCGCGCAGGCTCGCCTCGCTGGATCCGCCCTGTTTGGCGGCAGAGGCGCGGCGATAGAGGGTGAGGAGACTCTGTGCCTGGACGTGCGGAATCTTAGCGAGCTGGCTCTCGACCGTGCTCGCGACCCTCACCGACGTCGCGCCCAAGGGGTCGGGCGACTCGAGCATGATGAGCGCCTGGTCCCCTTCGGGAAATATCTTCTCGAAATCAACCGTGGCTTGCGCAGTCGGGTCCCCCGCCACGACCAGCCGCTCGATAGCGGGATCGTCGGGAATGTGCAGCGCGCCGTAGATGCCCGCGGCGGTGAGGAGAGCGAACGCGACTACGATGGTCCCTCGTAGTCGCAGCAGGCGCAGGAAGATGCTCAGCATCTTGGGCGAGGCGGGCACACTCATTCTTCTGGACGCGCCCTTACTCGCCTCCCGATAGGCCCACAGCGCCCGGGAATGATAGCCTAAAGCGATGCCTACATTGTTCACGGCCGCCCTGGCGACCCTGGTGTTCTGCGCCCCGGGATATCCGGGCACGGCGGGGGATGCCCAACCCTTCGTCGACAAATTTGCGGCGGCCG
>CAZLYG010000526.1:0-3766 GCA_964563075.1 uncultured Steroidobacteraceae bacterium
TACTTCGACAGCAAGCAGCGGAAAAAGTGTCATTCACTTACGGAAGTCTCAATAGACGGAAGTGTTTTTGCTTTGAACAAGCGACTCCTGGCCCTTTTCTTCGTCAGCGTCATCGACATTCTGGGCTTTGGCATTCTCGTGCCCCTGGTGCCCTACATGGGCGACCGCTTCGGTGTGCCCGCCCAGTGGATTACTGCGATTCTCGGCGCGTACTCCCTGTTTCAATTCCTGTCGGCGCCCATGTGGGGTCGCCTCAGCGACCGTTATGGGCGGCGCATGATCCTGATGACCAGCTTGAGCGGAGCGTGCATCTCCTACGTCATGCTCGGACTGGCCGACAACGTCTGGTGGCTGGTCGCATCGCGGGTGCTGGGCGGCTTCATGGCCGGCAACATCGCAGCCGCGTTTGCCTACGCTTCCGATGTGAGCGAGCCGCGCAATCGTGCGGCATCCCTCGGTTTGATCGGTGCGGCGATCGGTATTGGCTTCACCGTGGGGCCAGCGGTCGGCGGTGTCCTTGCGGGCAACGACATCGCCACGGCGAACTTCGTCCGGCCGGCGGCGGTGTCAGCGTGTCTCAGTCTGTTCGCAATCGGCCTGGTTGCGTTCGTACTGCCGGAGAGCAACAGCGCGAGCTTCCGTGAGCAGCACGCCTCCCGCTCCCGCTCTTCTGCGCTACGCCTCCTGATCGAGCGGCCGTCGCTGCGATTCATCGCCTGCGCCGTGTTGCTGGTGACCAGCTCACAGTCGATGCTGGAGTCCATCTTCGCAATCTGGGCATTGAACAAATTCGGATTCGGGCCGCGAACGGTCGGGCTGCTGCTGTTCTGCTTTGCTTCACTCGCTGTGCTCACTCAAGGCGGCCTGGTGCGCGCGATGGTGCCGCGCGTGGGCGAGCCCCGCCTCGCTCAGATCGGAATCCTCGCGTACGTCGTTGGCCTGGTGATGGTGGGAGAGGCTCCAAACTGGGGGACGACGGCCGTGGGACTCGCCCTGTGCGGGGTCGGCACCGGATCCTTCAGTCCAAGTGCCTCCGCACTCGCGTCCAGGCAGTCGAGCGACCACGACCGGGGCGTGGTCATGGGCACCTATCAGTCGAGCAGCAGCCTTGCGCGTGTGATCGGACCGTTCGTCTCGGGGCCGGTGTACGCCGCGTTCGGCCCCAGCGCGCCATACCTTCTCGGCGCCCTGGTTGCTCTACCGGCGGTCTGGTTCGTGTGGCGTGTCAGGGCTCAGAGCTCGATCTCGGTCTCGAAGATCGATACCGCCTGACCGATGATCCATACCCCATCCAGCGCGCCTTCCTTGAAGTCCAACTCGACCTGAACGCGCCCGGGACGATGCACGTAGTGGCCCTGAATGCCAGTGAATGTGGCGCGGTTGTCGTTGGGAGTGAGCACGCCGTGGCGCGATAGATAGGCGCCGAGGAGCCCATGAGCGTTGCCGCTGACCGGATCCTCGACGATCCCCAGCGCAGGACAGAACATGCGCGACTCCGTCAGATGGTCCGTGTTGCTCGTGAGCGTGAACACGAAGTATCCGGCGGCTCCGATCTGGGCGGACAGCGTGGTCAACCTGTTGACGTCGGGCTTGAGATGTTTGAGCGGCTCCTGCCCGCGCACTCCCACGATCAGCCGCGTGCTGCTGGATCCGACGATCCGCAGCGGGCAGCGCGGATCGATGTCGTCCGCCGCGAGTGCCAGCGCATCGAGCACAGCCAGTCGTTCGCGGTCGTTCAACTCGCGGCCGACCGGAGGAGGGCTCTGGCGAATGGCAATGCTGCGGCCGTCCCCGCTGCCACGAACCTCGACGTGGACGACACCGGCCTTGGATCTCTGCCGGACCCGGGTGGGCGTGCCATGACGGCGTGACAGCACGTAGTGGGCCGCGACCGTGGCATGTCCTACGAACCCGACCTCGGTACGAGGCGTAAAGAAACGCGCGCGCAGATCGTGGTCGGTGCCTTCGCCTTCCAGGATGAAAGCGGTATCCGCATTGTTCAGCTCGCGTGCGACCGCGAGCATCTGCGCCTCGGTGAGCTCGTTCGCATTGAGCACCACGCCGGCGGGATTCCCTGTGAAGCGTTCGCGTGTGAACGCATCGACCTGGTGAACCTGGATCTTGCGCGTCATCGTAGATAGCCCGAACAGCGAGGCTGGCCATAGTTTAACTGCAGAACGGCGCCTTCGGCCGAAATGGCCAGCGCTTTCTTGTGGCGGCGACTCTGCTACCATGTGCGCCGCCATAAACCTTGGGGTGGCCCTGATGCGGGCCTGAGACGTCGGAAGCACCGGCGAACCCGTTGAACCTGATCCGGTTAGTACCGGCGTAGGGAGCAGGTGTGCCATCGACTCTCCGAGCTATTTTTTTTCAAGGACTTGCCCTGAGCCTGTGCCTGTGCACGCGGCTGGCCGCGGCCCAGGAGCAACCCCTGACGCAGGTCCTAGTGACGGCGACCCTGCGCCCCCAGCCTGAGATTTCCGTTCCGGCCAGCGTGTCGGTGCTGGACAGCACGACCTTGCAGGATGCCGGACAACAGCACCTGGAGGATGTGCTCGCGCTGGTGCCCAATCTCAACTGGGCCGGGGACACCAATCGGCCTCGCTACTTCCAGATCCGGGGCATCGGCGAGCTGGAGCAGTACCAGGGCGCGCCCAACCCGTCCGTCGGCTTTCTGATCGACGATATCGATTTCAGCGGGCTCGGCAGTGCCGGAACGCTCTACGATCTGGGCAGCGTCGAGGTGTTGCGCGGTCCCCAGGCGGCACGCTACGGAGCGAATGCGCTCGCCGGTCTCATCTACCTGCGCAGTCCCGAGCCGACGGATTCCTTCACCGGGCAGCTCGATCTGGAGGGTGGAGACTACGACACTCACTCGGTCGGTGCCGTGCTCAGCGGTCCCGTGACCGCGCTCGACTCGGGCTTCCGCCTGGCGGCGCAGTACTACTCCACGGACGGTTACTATCACAATGTCTATCTGAATCGCGACGACACCGACCGCCGCCACGAGCTGACGCTCCGCGGGCGCTGGGTATTCACACCTACCGATCGGCTGCGAATCGATGTGACCGCGCTGCACGTGCAGCTCGACGATGGCTACGACGCATTCGCGATCGATAACTCGCGCAGCACGGAGTCGGACGACCCGGGCGTGGACCAGCAGCATTCGACAGGCGCGGCGCTGCACGTTCACTATGCGCTGGACCGGGACCTGGCGCTGACCGCGATCGGTACCTATGCCAGGACACTCGTCACTTACAGCTACGACGGCGACTGGGGTAACCCGATCCTGTGGGCGCCGGTGACGGATCTATATAACTACACGGAAGTGCAGGATCGCAATCGCACCACGCGCAGCTTCGAGTTGCGCCTGGGCACGGAAGCGAGGCGTGGTTTCTCCTGGCTCATCGGAGTGTATGCCAACCAGCTCGACGAGACCCTCGTTGATACCAACCTCGGAGCCTATGACGACCTGGTGTACGGAACGGGTTTGTCGCAGACCGACACCGTCGTCAACAGCGGCTATCGCGCGCGAAACGGCGCGGTATATGGCGAGATGGACGGGGACCTCACGCATGACCTGCATTGGTCGGTCGGTTTGCGCGGCGAGCGCTGGACTGCCAGTTATGACGCCACGACCACCGACTATGTCGGCGCAACGGTCACGCCCGCAAATCTGCATCCGGCGAACAATCTCTGGGGTGGACAGGCTGCACTGACCTATGACCTGACCCCCGCGGAGTCCCTTTACTGGCAGGTGGCGCGC
>CAZLYG010000527.1:0-3765 GCA_964563075.1 uncultured Steroidobacteraceae bacterium
CTTCGGCGCCGCCGGGATCGGGATGGTGATCTCCCTGTTCGTATACCTCTCCGGGCGCAAGTGGCTGCCCGCGGACCCGGCACCTTCGCGCCGTCCCGCCACGCCGCAAAAGCCGCTGACACGCGACGAGATCCGCGCGGTGATCGTGCTGCTGTTGCTTCTGCCGGTGCTCGCGATCGGTGCGGTCGGCAACATGGAGATCTTCAACGCCTACCTGCTCTGGGTGCCGGCCCATGTGGATCTCGAATTCTTCGGCCACACCATGCCCGCCACCTGGCTCGTCACCGTGGATGCGATCGCGTCGCTCTCCTGCCTGGCCGGGGCCGTTGCCTTCTGGCGCCTCTGGGCGAAGCGCTACAAGGAGCCCAACGAAATCGTCAAGATTGCGCTCGGCATCGGCATCGCCGCCGTGGGCCTGCTCGCTCTCGTGGCCGCGGCGGTGTCCGCCTCCGGCGGACACAAAGCCAGTCCTGTCTGGATATTTCTCTTCGAGCTCCTCAACAGCATCGGGTTCGCGAATATGTTTCCCGTCGGACTCGCGCTGTACGCACGAGCTTCGCCGGCGCGCTTTGCGGGCACGATGATGGGCGTCTATTACATTCAGCTGTTCCTCGCCAACACTCTCGTCGGGTGGCTGGGAGGGCTCGTGGAGCGACTGCCCGGCCCCCAGTTCTGGCTGCTGCACGCGGCGCTCGAGGGCTTCGCTGCGCTGTTGCTGGCGGCCGCGGCGGGGATGTTTGGCCGGCTGCTGGCGCCTGAGATTCCGAGCGAAAAACGCTGAGGGCCGCGCTCAACCAGGCGGCCTCCACAGCGGGGCAGACGCCCTACGACAACGAAGGTGACGAGGCTTGGTCGATCAGCGAGCGAGTAAGGTTCCCGTCCATCTTGTTGAGCAGGTTCAGCAGCACCAGCGTGTGCTGCGCCGCCTCGCGAAACACGAACTGGGTGTCGATCATCTTGGGTTTGCTGATCGCGAAGCCACCCCCGTGAAAGAGAATGCGGCAGCGCTCGAACGTGCAGCTGACGAATTCGTTGTAGTCCAGGGTGACGACCATATCCTTGAAAGTCTGATTCTCGAATTTCATCGGCGGGCAACCTGCGGGTTCGGACGCGGGGCCGACACTTTCTGGCATTCGCTCGCCACAGGCAAATCCTCACTCCGCCCGGCACCGGCCGGTTCGGGCGGGTCGTCCTGCACCGAGGTTGCCATGGCTCGGCCCGCTCTTGCGACAATAGTCGGCAGGCCGACGCCGCTGAGCCGGCGCCTGAGGGGCCGGTCATACCCTTTTGAGCATCATTTATCAGGCACTTATGGATTTTCGCAGGCGCTGAAGGCCCACCCGGAGCTGAGCGCGCAAGCCGCGCTGTCCCGAAAATCCGGGGCAACTGCGGGCGTTTGCAGCCTGTCATCGGCCAAGCGAGAGCTTGCGCCAGGTCAGCGCAGGCCCTCGCTCGGATCGGCGGCGGAATCAACATAGCGCAGGCCAGCCTTCTCCAGCGGCGCGCGCAGGTTGTACAAATCGAGGCTCAGCTCGCCAGCCGCAAGGCGTATGCGTTTTTCCTCTTCGTTCTCGACCCGCGCACGACCCGCTTGCAGCACTTCGCCAGCCTGGCTTCGCGGCACGATCACGACTCCATCGTCGTCGGCGACAACCACGTCGCCGGGATTCACCAGCATTCCCGCGCACACGACTGGCACGTTCACCGCACCCACGGTAGCCTTCACCGTACCTTGCGCCGACACCGCTTTGCTCCAGACTGGGAACTTCATCTCGGTGAGATCGCGTACGTCGCGACAGCCGGCGTCGATCACGAGACCGACCGCGCCGCGAGCCCGAAAAGAGCTCGCCAGGAGATCGCCGAAATATCCATCCGTCGATGGACTGCTGATGGCGGCGACCACGATGTCCCCGGGTTTGATCAGTTCGGCCGCAACGTGCAACATCCAGTTGTCCCCCGGGTGAAGCAGCACGGTGACCGCACTCGCACCGAGCCGGGTGCCGGGATATATGGGCCGCATGTAGGCCTGCAGCAAACCGGTGCGGCCCTGAGCTTCGTGGACCGTGGCAACTCCAAGCTCGCCGAGCGCACGGACCGTGTTTTCATCCGCCCGTTCGATGTTTCTGACTGCGACGTTTCTCATCATCGGCGTGCTCCGCTTCGTGATATTCGCTCGAGAATCCAATGGCCAGACATCCTGGCGCGCGCCAGTGGCATTTTTCCGGGTACGGTGGCATTTTCACGAACCTCATTGCGACCCCTTTTTCGGGCCACGACCTTGCCTCACACGATTGAGCACTTTGTGAAGAAATGAAAAAGCCCCAGAAAGAACCCGCCCCCGGCGCAGTGACCCAGGGAGAGCAGACACTCAAAAAACTGCTGCTGACTCGATTCAGCATGCGCCAGCTGGCCGCCTACATCGCCGTGTACGACTACCGCAATATCCAGGCTGCCGCGCATGACCTCTACTTGGACCATTCGACGGTGTCCAAGAGCATCTCCGAGATCGAAGCCGCCCTGAACATGCAGCTGTTTGTCCGGCATACGCGCGGCGTCACGCCGACGGCCGCCGCGGATGTTTTCTACCGGCATTCCAAGCAGATCGCCAACCAGTGCACCCGGACCGCCGCCGAGCTTGCCCGCATCACGACCGGCGCGGCCAAACACGTCGTGATCGGCTGCGTATCCTATCTCGACACGATCGCCATCAAAGCCGTATCACGCTTCAAGTTGCAGCATGACAACAACCTGGTCGTGCGGCTGTTGTTCGGGCAGACCGGCGATCTGCACAGGCGCCTCAAGCTCGAGGAAATCGACCTGGTGATCTGCCGCCTGGGCACGCACGCGGAACAACCCGATATCCACGCGGAAACGGTGTACGAGGTCGGCGACATCATCGTCGTCAGACCCGATCATCCCTGCGCCAGCCAGCCGGACGTCACACTCGAGCAATTGATCCAGTATCCCTGGATTCTGCCACCGACCAACAATCCGTTCAGAAGCTACCTCGAGTCGATGTTCCATCAGGAAGGCTTGCAGCTGCCCAGCGACGTGTTCGAGATCGCCTCGACTTTCGCTGCCCGCGGCATCCTGCTCGACAATCCCAACGTCGTCTGCACGTTACCGTCCAAGAGCGTCTCCAGCGATCTGCAACAGGGCTCGTTGTTGCAGCTCAACCTGCCGATCAAGCTCAGCCAGCCCCCGGTCGGCGTGCTGCACCGGCGCAGCCTGACGATGGACGCCTACGCCGAGAGCCTCATCCTCTCGCTGCGCGAGACGGCCGACGAGCCCTAGTGCCCCGGCACGACTCGCCTGCGCCCCGCCACGGGCCGGCCCGCCTACCGCCGGCCGCTTCAGATCTTGAACAGCTTGCGGGCGTTGTTCGCCAGGATGCTCTCCTTGTCCTGCTCCGACAGCCATTCGATCGCGCGAATCTGCGGCACGATGTGGTCGAAAGTGCAGCCGGTGTCCGGATTGATGGCCGATCCCACGCCAGGGCACTCAGCTCCATACAGCACGTGCTCGACGCCGACCGTCTTGATCTGCAGCTCGAGCGCGTCCTTGGTGTAGAGAACGGTGTCGTAGTAGAGCCGCCGCATGCGATCGCGAAACCGGCCATGCTTGTTGCGCACTGACGCCGAATCGAATCGCCCGAGCTGATACGGTATGGCGCCACCGCCGTGCGAGACGAGTACCTTGAGCTGCGGAAAATCCTCGAGCACCGAGGAGCTCACCAGGCCATAGACCGCCGTCGTCTCTTCGTTG
>CAZLYG010000528.1:0-3739 GCA_964563075.1 uncultured Steroidobacteraceae bacterium
CCTGCGACGGAGTGACCGGCGATGAAGGGACGGGTGAGCTGCAGCGCGTCGAGCACGGCAAGCACGTCATCCGCGAGGCGATTCGCGTCGTAGTTTTGTGCGGTCGGCTCCGGCTTGTCGGACAACCCGTATCCACGCCGCGTGATTCCGTACACATGATGATGCGCCGTGAAGTTCAGCGCGAACTCGTCAAAGACGTGAGCAGTGGCACCCTGCCCTGTCAGCAGCACGAGTGGACGGCCGGTGCCGCCCCAGTCGAGCACTTCCAGCGTGACGTCCTTATCAACAGGAACGAACTGCACCTTGTGCGGCGATGTGTCGCGAGGCACCTCCGCGGAGGCCGCAGCACTCGTGGTCGGCGCAACATTCGTCGTTACCGCGGCCTTCGTCCCTGCCGCGGCATTCGTCCCAACTGCAGCATTCGTGCCTGCTGCGACATTCGCCGTGGCGACGAAGGCCAGAGATGCCACTGCCAGCGACCCGGCTGCCAGCGCCCCGAACAGAGTGACTCGCTTCATCCGTGCCTCAAACCATCAGTCGCACTCTCACCGGCGCAGCTCCGGCCACGCCGCACGCAGATAAGCCACCATGGAGACCAACGTGGCGGCGGCAGCAATCTCCGTGAGCACCACCCCGATCCTGTAGATGTGCAGGCCCAGTAGATCCTGCCGGTAGAGCATCGTCGAGAGTCCGACGATCTGGAAAATGGTCTTGTACTTGCCCAGCTCCGAGACGGCCACCTTGCGTCGCTGACCGATCTCGGCCATCCATTCGCGCAGCGCCGAGATGGTGATCTCGCGCCCGATGATCACGGCGGCGGTCAACACGATGATCCAGTGAGAGTCCTTGCTCACCAGAAGCACCAACGCCACGGCAACAATGAGTTTGTCGGCGACCGGATCGAGAAAGGCCCCGAGTCTGGAAGTCTGGTGCAGCTTGCGCGCCAGATAACCGTCCAGCAGATCGGTGATGCCCGCCGCAGCAAACAGCAGCCCGGCCGCGGGGTCGGCCCAGCTCACAGGCAGATAGAACAGCAGCACGATCAGCGGAATCGCCGCAATCCGAAGCCAGGTGAGCGTGTTGGGTACATTCCAGGGCATGACACTCTTGAGGAGCTGAGACTTTCCGCGGCTCAAGCGCCCGGATGGAGGTGATCATAAAGACTTCGGGCCAGAGATGCCCCGATTCCGGTGACCTGCTCGAGGTCAGCAATGCCGGCGCGCAGGACGCCCTGCAGGCCGCCAAAGTGCTTCAGCAACGCGCGCCGCTTCGCCGGTCCCAGGCCAGGTACTGTCTCCAGCACCGATTCGTTGTAGCGCCGGGCGCGCTTGCGCCGGTGCCCCGTGATCGCGAAGCGATGCGCCTCATCCCGCACACGCTGGATCAGCCGCGACGCCGGCGAGTGTGTCTCCGGAATGCGCGGCTCGGCGACGCCCTGCACGAACAGCCGCTCCTGACCGGGCTTGCGATCCGGGCCCTTGGCCACGCCCACGAGTGTGATGTCGCTGAATCCCAGCCCTTCGAGCACCTCGTGCACCTGGCTGATCTGGCCGAGGCCGCCATCGATGAGCAGCAGATCGGGAGCGGGAATCTCTCCATCGCGGACGCGGGTGTAACGACGTTCCAGGGCTTGGCGCAGCGCCCCGTAGTCGTCCCCGGGTGTGACCCCCGTGATGTTGAAGCGGCGGTACTCCTTTTTCATCGGTCCATCGGGCCCGAACACGACACACGATGCGACCGTACCCTCACCTCCCGTGTGGCTGATGTCGAAGCACTCGATCCGCGCAGGCGGCTCGGGGAGATCGAGCACCTCGGCGAGTGCCGCAAGCATCTCCTCCATGCCCTGCTTTTGTGACAGGCGCATGCGCAACGCCTGGGTGGCGTTATCCTGCGTGAGCTCGATCCACTTCAGCCCAAGGCCGCGTGCGGGTGTGCGCACCCGTACAGTGCGGCCCGCGCGCGTGCTGAGCGCCTGTGCCAGAGATTCCTCGTCCTCGAGCCTGCGACCCAGCAGGATCTCAGGCGGTGCCTCCTGGTTTGAGTAGTACTGCATGACGAACGAGGCGAGCGCTTCGTCGGGCTCCGCCAGCGCCGCGCGCGGGAAGTAGCTGGTGGTGCCCAGATTACGGCCACCCCGAACGAGCATGACACTCACCGAATATTCCCCGGGCTCACCGACGATGCCGAACACGTCCACATCCCGTTCATCATCTGCCGTGACGACCTGCTGTAGCTGAATACGCTTCATGGTCGCGAGTTGATCGCGCAATTGCGCGGCCCGTTCGAAATCGAGGCGCTCGGCGGCTTGCTCCATCCGAACCTGCAATTGTGCGGTCACTTCTTCGTCGCGGCCCTCGAGAACTTTTACCGCCGCGTCGATGTCCTGCGCATAGGCCTCGCGAGTGACGAGCGCCACGCACGGCGCCGAGCAACGCCCGATCTGATGCTGCAGGCACGGCCTGCTGCGGTTGGCAAAGAAGCTGTCGCGGCAATTGCGGATGCGAAACAGTTTCTGCAGCTGATTGAGCGTCTCGCGCACCGCTCCGGCGTTGGGAAAAGGCCCGAAGTAGCGCCCGGGCGCACTGCGCGACCCGCGATAGAACGCAAGCCGGGGGAACTCGTGATCGACGCACAGATGGATGTAGGGAAAGCTCTTGTCGTCGCGCAGCACGACGTTGAAACGCGGCTTGTGCGCTTTGATCAGGTTGTATTCGAGCAGCAGCGCCTCGGTCTCGGAGCCCGTCACCGTGACCTCGATATCGGCAATCAGCTGCACGAGCGCCTGGACCTTCGGGTTGACGTTACCCGCGGCAAAGTAGGTGCTCACGCGATCCTTCAGGCTCTTCGCTTTGCCGACATAGAGCACTTCGTGCTCGGCTCCGAACATGCGATAGACCCCGGGCCGCCTCGGGAGCGCCGCCGTGAACTCCTTTGGATCGAATATCCGCGCGTTCATGAGCTCAAAGCTCGGCCAGTTCGCGCGCGCGCGCAACGACTTTCTTGAACATCTCCGCCGTCAGCCGGCGCGTCTGGGTGTTGTAGCGGCTGCAGTGGTACGAGTCGATCAGATGCTTCGCTGCACCCAGAGCATGTTCCCGCCCGTGCGCAAATGGGAAGTCGCTGCGTTTCAGGCCTTCGGACATCATCACGGCCTCATGGGCCACGCGTCCCAGCGCCAGGATGACTCGAGCGCGACTGAGCTCTCGCAGCTCGAGCTGCAGGTATGCGTTGCAACGTCGGATCTCGTCCGGGAGCGGCTTATTCGCTGGCGGCACGCATTTGACCGAGTTGACGATCCGCACGTCCCGCAACCGCAACCCATCATCCGCCGAGATCGATTCGCCGCGTGTGGCAAGCCCGAGCTCGTAGAGAGTCTCGTAAAGCAGAAGCCCGGCGTAATCGCCGGTGAAGGGGCGCCCCGTCCGGTTCGCACCGTGCATTCCTGGTGCAAGTCCCACGATGACAATTCGAGGCGACGCGGCACCAAAGGACGGCACAGGTCGCGCGAAGTATCCCGGGTAGCGCTGATGCGTTTCGGCCAGGAATTCTGCGAGCCGCGGGCATCGCGTGCAGCTGGGGTCGTAAATCGCACTACCCTTAGGCGCTGGCGGCCGCACGAGCTGCGGCGTCGGGCGGCCCGGCCCGCCTTTCGCAGCGGGGGGCTGCAGGTCGCTGGCGCCGCCGGCCTGCCGGCCCCCAGAGCCGCGCGCCGCCGCTGGGCCGCTGGACGACGCGGTGG
>CAZLYG010000529.1:0-3735 GCA_964563075.1 uncultured Steroidobacteraceae bacterium
CTGGCTCGAGCCGCCTTGCGTCTCATCCGTCCCGCGGCGGGACGCATCGTTTGGATGGGACGCTTCGTCGAGGAGGTGTCGGCTCGCGAGCTGCGGCTGATGCGACGTGATCTGCAGATCGTGTTCCAGGATCCGCTGGCGAGCCTCGAGCCGCGCATGACGGTCGCGCAGATCATCGCCGAGCCGCTGCAGATTCATCGGCGGGAATTGGGAGCGGCGGCGCGCCTGGAGCAGGTCGGGGAAATCCTGCAGCACGTGGGGTTGTCGCCGGAGCTGCTCGGACGCTACCCGCACGAGCTCAGCGGCGGACAATGCCAGCGTGTGGGTATTGCCCGGGCGATGGTCCTGAAGCCGCGAGTGCTGGTGTGCGATGAGCCCGTGAGCGCGCTGGACGTGTCCATTCAGAAGCAGGTCGTGGAGCTGCTGCTGGCGCTGAAGCGGGCGACGGGCCTGTCGATCCTGTTTGTCAGCCACAATCTTGCCGTCGTCAAGCAGCTGTGCGAGCGCGTCCTGGTGCTCTATCTGGGGAGGGTGATGGAGCTCGCTCCCTCCAGCGAGCTGTACGAGCGTCCACTTCATCCTTACACGCGGGAGTTGCTGTCGGCGGTACTCGTGGCAGATCCCGATGTCCAGGCGGCACAGTTTGCCCGCTCTGTTGCCGGCGAGCCGCCGTCCCCTCTGGACCCGCCCAGTGGATGCGTATTCCGCACGCGCTGTCCCCACGCCATCGAGCGTTGCCGGGAGCAGATTCCCGCGCTCGAGGGGGCCGGGGGGGAGCGGCAGGTCGCCTGCCATCGGTGGCGGGAGCTGTGAACCGGAAGGGGCCAGGAGTGCCCCCCGGCTGGTATGCTCCAGGGTTTGAGGTCTTTCGGGCTGCCCATGAAAAACGATCCCGTCGTCCGTCCCAGTGAGAGCTTGCGTCACGTCCGCTACGAGATTCGCGGCCGCCTGGCGCGGCGCGCCCATGAGCTCGAGCGGCAGGGCTACGAGATCATCTCCCTGAACATCGGCAATCCGAAGTCCTTCGGATTCCGTACCCCCGAGACCATGCGCCTGGCGATGATCGAGAATCTGCCGGAAGCGGAAGGGTACTGCCACCAGAAGGGCATCTTCCCCGCCCGCGAAGCCATTGTGATGCAGCAACAGGCGCGCGGCGTCACGGGCGTCACGGCGGAGGAAGTGTTTCTCGGCAACGGCGTCAGCGAGCTGATCGATCTCGTCCTGCGTGCGCTGCTCAACGACGGTGATGAGGTTCTGGTCCCCAGTCCCGACTACCCTTTGTGGACCGCGGCCGTGACACTCAATCGCGGTCGGCCGGTGCACTACGCCTGCCGGCCGGAGAACGGTTTCGTCCCCGACCCGGAGGAGGTGGCAAAGCTCATTACGCCGCGCACCCGTGCGATCGTCATCATCAATCCCAACAACCCCACCGGGGCCGTGTATCCGCGCAGCGTGCTGGAACAGCTGGCGCGGCTGGCGGAACGCGCCGGGTTGATTGTTTTCAGCGATGAGATATATGACCAGATGGTCTACGACTCCGCCGAGTTCGTCCCCATGGCGACGCTCGTGCGCGAGACGTTGTGCGCCACTCTGTCAGGGCTGTCGAAGGTCTACCGGGCCTGCGGCTATCGTGTCGGCTGGGCCGTGTTCTCGGGCCGCCTGCACGGTGCGGCCGACTATTTCAGCGCGCTGGAGCTGTTGAGCTCGCTGCGCTTGTGCAGCAATGCCGTCGGGCAGTGGGCCGTGCAGACGGCGCTGGGCGGCTATCAGAGCATCAAGGACCTGGTGTCCCCAGGCGGGCGGCTGTACGAGTCGCGTCGTGCGATCCTCAACGCCGTGCACAAGAGCCGCTTCCTGAAGCTGTCGCCAGCGCCCTCGGGCGCGATGTACGCCTTCATCGGTGTCGACACGAAGGAGTTGCCCGATTTCGATGATCGGCAGTTCGCCTTGGATCTGCTGGAGACGCGGCGCGTGCTGGTCGCACCCGGCGTCAGCTTCAATGTGCCGTATCGCAATCACTTCCGGGTCACAACGCTCCCGGACTCCGCCACCCTGGCCGACGTGTTTGGTCGTATTGAGGATCTGCTCACTCAGTACGCGAACGAGCCGCGCGAAGCGAGCTCCACCTCCGCGAACGTCGTCGATGCCAGCTCGAGGTTCAAGTAAGTTCTGCGCAATACGCGCTAACATGCGGTTTTGATTAGGATTCAAACCGGCCAGAGTAGGGTCCTGCGAGACGGCGGCACCGTCCTCGTGCCCTCCCGGCAGCGAGCGCAGGCAATTCACCTTGCTTACGCGGCCGCACAGCTGGAAGCCGGGCGGCGTGTGTGGAACACGCCGGACGTTCTCCCGCTCGACGCCTGGATCACGCGCGAGATTGAGATACGAGCGCTCCGCGCGAGCGTGCCGAGAGTGTTGTCGCGTGCCGAAGACTGGTTGCTGTGGTACCAGTGCACAGCCGATGCGACGAACGAGTGGGACCTCGTCAACCGCAGTGCTCTCGCGGAAGCACTCAGGCGAGCAAATGCGCTGGCGGCCGACAACCGCATCGAGACGCAGCCATCTCTTCCCGGCACCGAGGCAGCACTGCTGTATGAAGTCCAGCGTGCGGTGAATGAGAGATCCCGCGCGATGGGTGCGGTGTCGCTGGTGTCTGCAGCGGAGTGGCTGTGCCGCAATCCCAACAGCAGCTTGCCCGGGATCGCAGGTTTCCTCCGCGTTTCGCCGCGGCTCGCAGCTCTGACAGGCCTCGGCAGCCAGGATGCCTCCGGGAGCCCGCCGGCCGATGACGGCTCGAAGAAACCCAGAGTCGTGATCGCTGCAGATGAGCTCACGGAGCTGGAGCTGATTGCGCAGTGGTGCAAGACCCAGCTCGAGCGCTGTCCCACCGCCCGTTTGCTGGTCGTGCTGCCCGGCAGCGCCGGCTCGCGCGAGCGGCTCGCAACACTGATCCGGCAGACCCTCGACCCGCGGGGCTGGCTGGGACCGCGGAATGGCGTCCCCACTGTCGCAGCGACTGACACGCTCGTGGCGATTGAAGGGGGAAGTCCTCTGGCGCGCAATCCTGCAGTGGCGCATGCGCTGGCAACGCTCACCTGGTTGAGCGGTGAGCCGGCAGAGTTCGAGGCCGTCAGCGAGTGGCTGCGTTCTCCCTATTGGAAAAAGCCGGATGCAGGTGCCCGGGCGCGCCTGGATATCTGGTTGCGCGAACGCGGTCCAATCGAGCTCGACCTGCGGAGCTTGCCCCTGCAGGGAGCCGCCGCTGCGCCGGCCGGGGCACGCGACATCCTGGCGCAGATAGCGGACGCAACGGCCGTATTGGGGCAGGACCACGCCTCACCGCGTGACTGGTCGCACCGCTTCCGCGAAGTGCTGGGGATATTCGGCTGGCCCGGAGAGCGAGTCCGCAACAGCGAGGATCAGCAGACACTCAAGCGATTCCACGACCTGCTGGATGAGTTCGGGCAGCTGGCGGGAGCCGCCAGCTCCGTTGCGCGAGCCGCTGCGATCCAGTGGCTGACGGAGTTCGCCGGCCGCACCGCATATGAGCCCGCCGACGCCGATCCGCTGGTGACGATCACCCCGATGCTTGCAGATCCGATCGTGCGCTATGACGCGGTGTGGGTTGCAGGACTGCACTCGGAAGCCTTCCCGCAGCCCGCACAACCCGATCCGTTCCTGCCGCTTGCGGCACAACTGGCAGCCGCAGTTCCCGCGGCGAGCGCGGCTGGGAGG
>CAZLYG010000530.1:0-3728 GCA_964563075.1 uncultured Steroidobacteraceae bacterium
GCGCGACGTGCAGACGACGCAGGATCCGGTGCTCGATGTGTGGTTGTGCTACACGCCGCTGGATGTCAGGCAAGCGACGAATCGCACCTTCGGCTATCTGTCGGTGAAGAAGCCGCCGATCCCCGGCCTCATCCATCTGGCGTGGCCGTTCGTCACGTGGTTCACCGAAAGGATCTTTGCGGAGGACAAGGATATCGTCGAGTACGAGCAGCGCGCCTACGAAGCGCAGGGCGGGGACTGGAACAACGAGGTGTTTCCCGCATTGCGTGATCTGCGCAGCGTGCTTGCCCACTGTGGCAGCGCCATCGAGACCTGATCCGGAAGCACTCAGCTCTCGGCCTTCCGGGTGGCATCGACCTGGCCCTAAGTCGGTATACGGCTGGGCTAACCCCCGTTGGGCAGCTATCATGGGCGGATGAATGCCAGTGCCGTGGACTCCGAATTGCTGATTCTCGTGGACGAGGCCGATCGGGAGATCGGTCAGATGAGCAAAGCCGACTGCCATCGGGGCGCGGGGGTGCTGCATCGGGCCTTTTCCCTCCTCATTTTCAACGAGGCAGGGGAGCTGCTGCTGCAACAGCGCTCGGCCGCCAAGCGGCTGTGGCCGCTGTACTGGTCGAACAGCTGCTGCAGTCATCCGCGCAGCCACGAAACGATTGAGATGGCCATTCACCGCCGTCTATATGAAGAGCTGGGCGTGCATTGCCCGCTGCAGTTCTTGTTCAAGTTTCGCTATCAGGCACAATTCGATGCGGCCGGCGCGGAGCGCGAGCTCTGCTCGGTGTACGTCGGAACCTGCAGTCAGCCCCTGGCCGTCAACCGCCACGAGATCAACGACTGGCGGTGGGTGGCGCCCACGGAGCTGCAGGCGCAGATGAGCGGTGCCGCGGCCGAGCGCTTCACTCCATGGTTCAAGTTGGAGTGGGCACAGATCTGGCGCGACCACCGCGCAGCCATTCCGGCCGCGAGAGCGGGCAGCCCCCCACAACAGGAAGCAAAGATTTGAGCGTCCCACTGATCCAGGCCTATCGGGTTGGCAAGTACATCGCCGGGCAGAAGCTGCGGGGCGTGCAACGCTATCCGCTGGTGCTCATGCTCGAACCGCTGTTCCAGTGCAATCTCGCGTGCGCGGGTTGCGGCAAGATCGACTATCCGAAGGAGGTCCTGCAGAAGCGGCTGAGCGTGGCGCAGGCACTGCAGGCCGTCGACGAATGCGGCGCGCCGATGGTGTCCATTCCCGGCGGCGAGCCGCTCATCCACAAGGAGATGCCGCAGATCGTCGCCGGCATCGTGGCGCGCCGCAAGTTCGTGTACCTGTGCACCAACGCCATCCTGCTCCCGAAGCACATCCACGAGTACACGCCGTCTCCCTATCTGACCTTCTCCATCCATCTGGACGGCAGCCGCGAGCGGCACGACGAATCGGTGTGTCAGGAAGGCGTATTCGACAAGGCCGTCGCTGCGATTCGCCTGGCGCGCTCCAAGGGTTTTCGCGTTACCGTCAACTGCACGCTCTTCAGCGGCGAGAATCCCGACGACGTGGCGGCGTTCTTCGATGAGGCGATGGAGCTGGGGATCGAGGGGATCACGGTGTCCCCGGGATACAGCTACCATCACGCGCCGCGCCAGGATGTGTTCCTCGGTCGCAGCGCGAGCAAGCGCCTGTTCCGAGAAATCTTCAAGCGCGGCCGGCGCACGGGTGCCAGGCTCGGCGGTGCGCGCAGCCGCTGGTCTTTCAATCACTCCGGCCTGTTCCTGGATTTCCTGGCGGGCAATCAGGCCTATCAGTGCACGCCCTGGAGCACTCCGACCTACAACCTGTTCGGCTGGCAGCGCCCCTGTTACCTGCTCACCGACGAGGGACACGCGCCCACCTTCAAGTCGCTCATGGCGGACACGGCGTGGGAGAAGTACGGCGTCGGCCGTAATCCCGCCTGTGACAACTGTATGGCGCACTGCGGGTTCGAGGGGACCGCGGTCAACGATGCGTTCAGTCATCCGTTCAAGGCACTGAAGGCCGCTTTGTGGGGCCCCACACTGAGCGGTCCGATGGCGCCCGATCTGCCGGTGACCTACGGAGATGGCGATCACGTCCGGCGCACTGTCGCGACGGTTGCCGTGGAGGATGTGAAGTGGCCCGGTCGGCCTGCGGTTGACCGCCCCGCCGATCGCGGCCCGAGGCTGCCATGAGGAGCGCAGCGCTGGTGGAAGCGCGGACGTGAGCATCGCGGTAACTGCGAAAGACACCGATTTGAACAAGCCGGTCAGGGGCGACGCATTTGCGACGCAGCTCGAGGAATGGCGTGTGCGGATGGAGGCGGCCCTCGAGGCCCGTCTGCCGCCGCCCGACGCCGTCCCCGCGCGCCTGCATGAAGCGATGCGCTACAGCGTCCTCGGTGGCGGCAAGCGGATCCGCCCGGCACTGGTGTTTGCCACGGCACGCACCGTAGGCCTGGACGAGTCGCAGGTGGAGGCCGCCGCCTGTGCGATCGAGCTCGTGCACGTGTACTCGCTGGTGCATGATGACCTCCCTGCGATGGACGATGATGACCTGCGGCGCGGCCGGCCGACTTGCCACAAGGCTTTCGATGAGGCGACGGCGGTGCTGGTCGGGGATGCGCTGCAGACGCTGGCGTTCAAGGTGTTGGCACGCGATCCGGCGCTGCCGGAATCGGCTGCCACGCGGCTGAAGTTGATTGAACTGCTGGCGGACGCGAGCGGCACCTTTGGCATGGCAGGGGGCCAGGCCATCGACCTGGCAGTGCAGGGCAAGCGGCTCAACATCGCGCAGGTGGAGGAAATGCATGCGCGCAAGACCGGCGCGCTGATCCGGGTGAGCATCATGATGGCAGCCGCTTGTGCGCCCGCACTCGATGCCCGCCTGTACGAGGCGCTCGGCCGGTTCGCCGACCCCATCGGCCTGGCATTTCAGATCCAGGACGACCTGCTGGATGTGCTCGGGGATGTGTCGACGCTGGGCAAGGCAACCGGCGCTGACAGCGAGCGCGGCAAGCCGACACACCCGGCCGTCATCGGCATCCAGGCTTCGCAGGAGCGCGTGCGGCTGCTGCATGCCCAGGCCATGGAAGCGCTCACCCCCTTCGGGGCACGTGCAGAGCCTTTGCGCTCGTTGGCCGGTTGGCTGCTTGCCCGCAGTTACTGACCTGCTCAGGTCCGGTGGATTGCGACGGCGGAGGTCCTGCGAGACACTCACTACCATGGATGCCAGCACCTCCGACGAGGACTATCAGGGTTCGATCCTGCCGCACGTGTCGCGCACGTTCGCGCTGACAATTCCGCAGCTGCCGGAAGCGTTGCGCACGCCGGTTACGAACGCCTACCTGTTGTGTCGGATTGCCGACACGATCGAGGACGAGACGACCGTCTCGGCGGCCGCCACGCTCGGGTTGCTGCATCGCTTCGTCGGTGTTCTGTCGGGCCGGGAAGAAGCAGCGACGCTGACGCAGGATCTGCTGCCCGCGCTGTCGGAGCGAACGCTGGCCGCCGAGCGCGATCTGGCGCTGAACATGGGACGGGTGGTCCGCGTGACCCGTACTCTGAGCGAGCCGCAGCGCGTGGCCATCCAGCGCTGCGTCGAGCTGATGTGCAGCGGCATGCACCAGTTCCAGCAGACTGCGAGCGTGCGCGGCCTGCCCGGACTGGGCGACCTCAACGACTATTGCTACTACGTAGCCGGGGTGGTCGGGCAGATGCTCACGGAGCTGTTC
>CAZLYG010000531.1:0-213 GCA_964563075.1 uncultured Steroidobacteraceae bacterium
TTCGAACAGCAGCGCTCCCATCTGCGAGCGGTGGCCTATCGCATGCTCGGCTCGTTCGCAGAGGCCGAGGATGCGGTTCAAGAGACGTGGCTACGCCACAGCCAGGCCGACACTCGCGGAATTGAGAATCTGCGCGCCTGGCTGTCCACAATTACAGCCCGCGTCTCGCTGAACATGCTGCGTGCCCGCAAGGCCCGCTGCGAGGAACCGGCG
>CAZLYG010000531.1:223-3717 GCA_964563075.1 uncultured Steroidobacteraceae bacterium
CCACTCGCGTGCCTGACCTGGTGATCAGCGATATGGACGGCGGCGACCCGCAGCAATCGTTGCAGTTGACCGATTCAGTCGGATTAGCGCTGCTGGTAGTGCTCGACACGCTCGGCCCGGAGGAGCGGGTTGCCTTCATCATGCACGACATGCTCGGGATCTCATTTGAGGAGATCGCGCCAATGCTGGGTCGGACCTCCACCACCGCAAGAAAGCTCGCGAGTCGTGCGCGCCGCCGCGTTCGCGAGCAGGCGCCAACTCCCGACCGTGACTTGACCCGCCAGCGTGAGGTCGTTGATGCCTTCTTTGCCGCTGCTCACGATGGCGACCTCGATCGCCTTCTCTCTGTGCTCGACCCGGGGGTAGTGCTGCGCAGCGACGCCGGACCGCAGCGCGCCGGTGCGTCGGTCCATGTGCGAGGACCCAATGCCGTTGCTGCCCGCGCCGTCGCCTTCGCGCGCATTCCGCTTCAGCGGACACCGGCACTGGTCAATGGGGCAATCGGTGTCGTCGTCCTCTTGAAGGGACAACCGTTCTCGGTCATGGGCTTCACTGTCACGGGCTCAAAGATCGTGGAGATAGACATCCTCGCAGACCCCGAGCGCCTGCGCCAAATGAAGTTCTCCGGCCTCGAAGGCGGGCCGGCGAACTGATGAGTCAGCGAACGAGTGCGACTCGTTGGTCAGGACCGCGAAGCAGGCTTACTCAACGGGTCGCGGCCATGCCGTCGTAGGCGCGTCTCAGCCATACAAGCAGCTCTACACCGATTTGCTGGGCGTCGTAAAGGCGAACACGATGCGTGACCATGGCATTCCACTTCCCGGCTGCCTCGAATCGTGGTGAAGGGGGGCCTCCTTGAGCTTGATCCCCACATCGAGGCGGGCGCTGCGGCATCTGGCGCACTGGCGCTCACTGGGACTGCCGCAGATCCGAGTTGGCGTGAACCTCTCCTCTGCGGAGCTGAGGCGAAAGGACTTCGCCGGACACTTTCTGGACGCCGCGCGGCTGGCGCGTATTGGCTCGCGCATCGACGTCGAGATCTCGGAAAGCACACTCCTCGGAGATCGGGCGGATCTGCACGAAACGTTGCAGAAGCTGCGGAGCGAGGGTGTGCGGGTGACGCTCGATGACTTCGGGATGGTGCGGCCGTCGCTGCAGTGTTTGGCACAGTTCCCGGTGGATCGCCGGCGCTCGTGGGGTCTAATCCCCAGGGCGCAGGTTCAAATCCCGCCGCTGAAGATCGATCGGTCCTTCGTCCAGTCGCTGAGCCGGCAACCGCAATCGGGGATCCCTTGCGGATGCGCCAAGGACGTTGTCATCGCAGCAATGAGAACAAAGGCGGTGCGTGCGGACGATAAGCCCATGGGTCGATCCTTCCGGGGTGCAGCGGAGTCTCGGCGTCAGGGGATTGCGGGCATGCCGAGCGTTTGCTGCAAAACTGTATCACTGCTGCACGTAACAGGTGCAAGCCTCAGGTCGACAGGGTGCGCACCTTGTGCCTCTCCTCCTCCCAGCCCGGAGTCTTCTTTCGCGCCGGCTCATAAGCAGGCCACTCCGTCGAAGCTGGATCGCCGTAGGCGCAGGCGGGCGCCGAGTGTAGCGTTCGGCACTCTGCGACCCCATGGCGGGGATTGCGCGACGCCGACACGCGCGAAGCGATCCCCAGGTGGATCTGCATTGCGAGAGCGCCGACGGCCGCTGCGTTCAACGCGAGGATGCTGAGAGCCGCGACCACGACCGGGCGGTAACGTTGGGCAACCGCGTGCACCGGCGAGACCTCGACGGCGGACGGTGCGTCCGGCTGCGCCTGCGACGGGTCAGATACCAGACCGATGCTGGAAGGGGGCTCGATCACCTGCGCGATGAATTGATACCCGCGCCGGGGTATGGTCGTGATGTAGTTATATGGCGGTCCCGCATCCCCCAAGGCCTGTCGGAGGGCGCGGATTACCTGGGTCACACTGTTGTCCACGACGATGCTACCGGACCACAGGGCGGCGGAAAGTGCGCGCCGCGAGATGACTTCACCGGCATGAGCGATGAGAAAGACCAGCGCGTCGAACGCCTTGCCGCTGATGGGCACGGGTTCCCCCGAGTTTCGCATAAGCAGCCGACGAGCCGGATCGAGAACGAAGGCACCGAATGCGACAGGCAGAGGCACTTGTGCCATGACGGACTTCTCCCAAGGACTCGGTTTTCACCGCATTTCACCAGATTTCACCCTCGAGCGCCGCACTTCCCTCCTACGCAGGCGTCATAGTTCCGGACTGCGAGCGCGGCTCGGGATCACGTGGAGTGCGACGTTGGCAGTCTTGTTACCCTGGGCTCTGGCTGTGAGCGGGGGCGTGGCGGTAGATTGTCAGGGCCTGCGGGAATATGACGGGATCACGGCCGTCGTGACGCAGCAATTCTATGATCGAGCCTTTCGCGGGCTCGACTGGCCTTCGCGCACGGCCTCGTATCGGCGGGAGGTGCGCTGGGGTGCGGACCCGTGCGCAGCGGCAAGGAATGGGTGGCCGGGGTCATCAAACACGACAAGATCGCGACGTTGGTGGGGTCGAGAACCGCGGGAGCGTTCCTGGGCGGACGGGCCAACCACCTCTTCGATGACAAATACTTTCTCTATGTGGCAAGCGCGGCGTTTGTTCCGCCGGACGTGGGTCCCATTGAGGGCATTGGCATCGAGCCGGATGTCCCTGTGCAGCCTTGCTTGAAATGTTGCCACGGGGTGGACACCCAGTTGGACGCCGCCGTGGCGTTCCTCCGCAAGCAAATGGAGACGACCGCGCCTGGCGAGTGATCGGACAAGTTCGTCGACCCGAGGAATTCCCATGATCAACCGTCGTGACTTTGTAGCCTCCGCGCTCGGCACAAGCAGCCTGTGGGCATTGGGAGCAGATCCGGCTGCCGCCGCCTCGCGGGCTTCGCATCGCCTGCGGATCCTGATTCTCGGGGGAACCGGCAACATCGGGCCCTATCACGTGGAGGCGGCGGTCGCACGCGGCCATCGGGTCTCCGTCTTCAGCCGCGGACGGACCGTGACAGACTTGCCCAAGGGTGTCGAGCGGCTGATCGGCGATCGAAACCAGGACCTGCATTCCATCCAGAACCGTGACTGGGATGCCGTCATTGACATCGCGACGTTTGGTCCGGGCTGGGTGCGGAGCCTGGGTCAAGCCCTGGGGAGCCGCGTTCATCACTACACGTTCATCTCGACGATCTCGGTCTATGACCGACCGGAGAAGAACCCGATGACGCTGGAGACGAGCCCGGTTCTCGTCTACCGGAACAGTGCGGATCCGTACCGGCCGATCCCCTCCGAAGGGCCGGAGTACGGCGAGCTCAAGGTGCTGTGCGAGCAGGAAGCGGAAAGGCAGTTTCCGGGACGCGCGCTCATCGCGCGCCCGGGCTACATTGGCGGCCCCGGCGACACCCACGCCGTCTTGCCCTATTGGCCGCGGCGCATGGAACGCGGCGGTGAGGTGCTTGCCGTG
>CAZLYG010000532.1:0-3711 GCA_964563075.1 uncultured Steroidobacteraceae bacterium
CTAGGCGATGCGGATCTCGCCATCGCGAGTAAGCAGCACCACCGTGACCATCTCGCGCATGTACAATCGCACAGGGTCGGTAGTGCGACCGAGCTCTGCATCCAGAGCGGCCAGCGCAGCGGCGGCCTCCTCGATCGCCTCTTCGTCGGCGGGCGCGGAGGGCTCGGTGGCGAGCAGGGACTCGGTATCGGGGGCCTTCTCGTAGACCCCGATCCCCATGTCGTTGATCGTGTTGACGATGTCTTCGATCTGTTCCGGATCGACGATCTCGGAGGGCAGGTGATCGTTCACCTGCGCATACGTGAGGTAGCCCTGCTCCTTGCCGCGGGCAATGAGCAGTTTCAGCTGCGATTGTCGGTCTTCGGTCATTACAGGCACACGGCGCTCGATGCCGAGCGGTTTACTCGGCGGGGCCTCGCCTGCGCTTCCCGCGACGCGCTTCTTGCGCGTGTCGCTATCGGGCGAGGCGCTCTTGTCGCCAGCATTACTTGGGCCATCGTGGCCCTCGGCCGCGTTCGCGCGGTGGCCGACGCGAGCTCTGCGCGCGTCATTGTGAATCGCTCCCGGCGATTCGCTCTTCGAGCCACTGGCGGGCTTCGTCTCGGCCGCGATGGGCGCGGCAACCGCGGACTCGGGCTTCTTCGCCCGCTCGGGCTGTTTGGCCCGGTCCTTGCTATCGCGTGCGGTCGCGACGGGAGCCACAGCCTTCTCGGCACTGGCTACTTTCGCGGGCTTGCGCGGCGCTTCCGCGGGCGCACGCTTCTTGGGGGAAGTCGGTGGCTTATGCTTGCGTGTCATGTTTGAAGGGTGGCGGTGAGATACGTTTTCCCTATGTGCCGGCCCAGGGAGGCTAACTCAAGGGGCGCCAAAGCAAAGTGGACGATTGTATTTGACAATCTCGCAACAACCAAGTGTCAGAAGGGGGCCGGGGGCGGCTTTCTCATGATAAGCCTTTGAAACTCCTGCATTTCTTCTGCACTCAAACGACTCGTGCGGCTCTTGGCCTCGAGCGCGGCCAGGCGTTTCGCCGCGGCCATCTCAGCCAGTTTCACCAGGGCGGCCTTGAGCTCGTGCGCGGCAGCACCGGCGTCCACCACCAGCTCCTCGCGCTGCAGGAGCTTCGCCAGGTGCTCTGCATCGGGCTTATCGGCCCACCTCTCCAGCACTTGAGCGGCGGACGTTGCCGGGCTCGCGTGCAGGTGGTCCAGCAGCTCACACAACAGTTCGACACCGGGCTCGTCGCTCGCGTTCACTCCGGAGCGCTCCAGTTCGCTGACCTGGCGCGCAATGGCCGGAAACCACAGCAGCCGCAGGATAGCCTGCCGCACAAGACTGCCGCGGCCGGCGCTCGTACGGGTCTGCGCGCGTTTGACGGGTATCGCCTCACGCACTGGGGCCGCGGCCGACGCCGTTGTCCCGCCTGTCCCCCATAACTCCTCCAGCCGCTCAGGCGTGAGTCCGATGACGCGAGCCAGGCGTCCCAGCAGCAACTCCCGAAATACGCCGGCAGGCAGCTTCGCGTACAGCGGGCGCGCGGCCTCGGCGAAGCGTGCGAGCCCGTCGGCGCTGGTGAGATCGACCTGCTCCGAGAGCTCGCGTATCAGGTACTCCGAGAGCGGCACCGTCGATGTCTCCAGCCGTTTCTCGAACGCTTCGGGACCCTCCGCGGCGACGAGCGTATCCGGGTCGTGCCCTTCAGGCAGAAACAGAAAGCGGATCTCGCGCCCTTCGCGCGCCTCCGGGAGCGCGTTCTGCAAAGCGCGCCAGGCCGCGGCCCGCCCCGCACGATCGCCGTCGAATGAGAAAACAACCTCGCTCACGAGCCGGAAGATCCTCTTGAGGTGCTCTGGCGTGGTGGCCGTTCCGAGGGTCGCAACTGCGTACGTCAGCCCTGATTGATGAAGACGCACGGCGTCCATGTACCCCTCAACGACCAGCAGCCGCTTGAGAGCTGTGCGCGCACGCCGGGTTTCGTAAAGCCCATACAGCTCCCGGCCCTTGTGAAACAGCACGGTCTCGGGTGAGTTCAGGTACTTGGGCTCACCCTGATCGATGATCCGCCCGCCGAAGGCAATGATCCTGCCTCTGACGTCACGGATGGGAAACATCAATCGGTCGCGGAAGCGGTCGTAATACCGCTCCCCCTCGCGTGCCTGCCCGCGCTCGCGCTCGATGATCAGGCCGAGCTCGGCCAGTGCCTTGCGCTCGGCGTCGTTGCCGCCGAAGCGCCTGAGCACCTCGTTCCAGCTGTTCGGGGCGTAGCCGATGCGGAATTGCTCGAGCGTCTCGCGCTCGAGGCCACGCTTGAGGGCGTAGGCTCTCGCGCGCTCATCCCGCATTAGAGCGTCGGTGTAGAACTGCGCGACCCGCCCCATGAGGTCGTACAAGGGCTCGTCCGCACGGCGCGCGCCCGGCGGCGCTGCGCCTCCCTCATGGGGCACTTCCAGACTCAGGCGCGTCGCGAGCTCCTCAACCGCCTCCGGGAAAGCCATGCGGTCGTATTCCATCAGGAAACGCAACACCGTCCCGTGCGCCCCGCAGCCGAAGCAGTGGTAGAACTGCTTGTCCGGGCTCACCCAGAAAGAGGGCGTCTTCTCATTGTGGAAGGGGCAGCACGCGCGGAACTCGCGCCCGGCCTTTTTCAGCTGCACGCGGCTGCCGACGACCTCCACGATGTCGGTGCGTGCGATGAGCTCGTCGATAAACGTTTGGGGAATCAGCCCCATCAACGCCTCAGGATCAGGACTGCGACGAACACGGCCAGCAGCAGCGCCGTGAAGCTGCCTGCCAGGAGCACCCGCGTGCGCTTGCGCCGGAACATAGTGAGCTGCGACTGCACGATGTAGCAACGGTTTCGCTCGATTGCCACCACGCCGGCTTGCGCCAGGCCCGCGGCGCTGTCCTGATCGTCCTGGCTGAGTGTCGCGAGCGAGAGCCCGCTGTGCGGGTCGAAGGCCCGGGCGGCGCGCAGCCGTGCCATGAACCGCCGGTCACGCTCGACGCGGCGCATGCCTGCAAGACAGGCGAGGGCAATGAGAATCAGCAGGAGCGCGGTGGTAAAGCCACGGCCAGGCATGCGTTACCTCTGGTGGGCACCTGCAGCGACAGGCCCGGAGCGCGGATCAGCTCAGCTTTGCTTTGATCAGGGCGCTGACCTTGCCCATGTCGGCCTTGCCCTGGGCCTGCGCCTTCACTACGCCCATCACCTTCCCCATGTCTTTGATGGAGGAGGCTCCGGTGGAGGCAATGGCGGCGGCAATCAGCGAACCGATCTCGGCTTCGCTCAGCTGCGCGGGCAGGTAGGCCTGCAGGATGGCGATCTCCGCCGTCTCCTTGGCCACCAGGTCGGCGCGGCCGCCGCTCTCGAACTGGGTAATCGCTTCCTTGCGCTGCTTGATCATCTTCTCCAGGGCGGCGAGCACCTGGCTGTCATCGAGCTGGATGCGCTCGTCCACCTCGCGTTGCTTGATGGCCGCGAGGATCATGCGGATGGTCGCGAGGCGCTCCTTCTCTCCGGCGCGCATGGCTCCCTTCATGTCCTCGGTGATCTTCTCTTTGAGAGACATGGGAGAACCTTGGGAAAAGCTCAACGCGTCGCGCGCATCCCGTCGCGGGAGATACGCTTCATGTGCCGCTTGATGGCAGCCGCCTTCTTGCGTTTCCGCTCCTGGGTCGGCTTCTCGTAGAATTCGCGCCGGCGCAGCTCGGTGA
>CAZLYG010000533.1:0-3707 GCA_964563075.1 uncultured Steroidobacteraceae bacterium
CGCGCTCGGGTAGTCGATCTGCGTCTTGAGCAGAAAACGATCGAGCTGTGCCTGTGGCAGGGGATAGGTTCCTTCGGTTTCCACCGGATTCTGGGTGGCCAGCACGATGAAGGGTCTCGGCAGCGTCAGCGTCTGACCCTCGAGCGTCACCTGATGCTCCTGCATCACCTCGAGCAGTGCGCTCTGGGTCTTCGCCGGCGCTCGATTGATCTCGTCGGCGAGCAGCAGATGGGTGAACACCGGGCCGCGCACGATGCGCAACTCATGAGTGGCCGGATCGAGCACGGCGTGTCCGGTGATATCCGAAGGCATCATGTCAGGCGTGAACTGCACCCGGGAATGATTGAGCGAGAGCGCCTGCGCCAGGGCGCGTACCAGCAATGTCTTGCCGAGCCCCGGAACGCCCTCGAGCAGCACATGCCCTGAGGCGATGAGTGCGATGATGACCTGGTCGACCACGGCAGTCTGGCCGACCATGGCATGGCCGATTTCCTCCCGCAGCCGCGCGAGCAGCTCCGCTGCACGCGCGACCGGGCTCGTCGCTTCGGTTTCTGTGTTCAAGAGCGCTCCCGATGTTGGGGTGTCATGGACAGCGTACGCCTGATGTGCTCGAGCATGGCCAACCGCTGGCGCAGCTCGGCCTGGCGGCGCGGCGCAGCAGAGTTCAGTGCGAGCGCCAGGGATTGGGTGGGGACGCCGACGCGCTGTGCGAGGTGCTCGAGGCGCTGCTCGCTGCTCAGGCGTGAATAGCCGGGAATCCACCGCTCGGCGCTCTCCCGCAATGCCCGGGTCTGGGCTGCATGCAGCGCCTGTCCGTCGCCGAAGCGCAGTACGAACTGTCCGGTTCCACGGATTTGCTCCGCCAGCGAGCGCCGCGCCGCCTCGGTCGGGGCCAGGGGTGGGCCAAAGCGCGTGCTCGCCCGCCACAACCAGGCAACAATCAGCGCGAGCATGAGAACGACGACCGGAGCTCCGGTCTTCCAGGTCAGCCAGAGCAGCGATGCGCTGCGCTCCTCGGTGACGAACCAGACAGTGTCCCCGCGGTGCAGCCGAGTGGCCGCCACGAACAGCGCGGCGTTGTCGCCTTCCAGGAGCGTGCGGTTGTCGAATGGCAAGAAATTGACGAACGTGATGCTCCCCAGCCCTATGGGCACACGCAGCGCCTGCACGGTCGAGTTTGAGTCGCGCAGCATCCAGGAGGTTTTGCGGCTCACACGCAGGCCGAATCTGCGATCGAGGCCGCAGGCACGGAAACGGCGAGCGGACCCCGCCACTCCTGGGGTTTTTTCCGCGCTGAGGGTGGGGCAGGTGTCGAATCGGTCCTGCAGGCGTTTCAGCTCGCTCGGGTTGAGCGCGTATCTCTCGATCCCGGCCCATGCCTGCAGCTCCTTCGGGCCGCCGATGAGCGAGCGATCGACGACCAGACGCCCTCCCGAGGCAACCCAGCGCTGCAGACGCTCGCGTCGCTCGGGGAACAGCCCCCAATTCCATTCTGAGGCGACGAGCACCGCGTTCCGCGGAGGTGTCGAGGCGAGTACCCGCTGCCAGTGTGGCCGCGCCGCGAGCTCCGCAGCCAGGCGCGAGGCCGTGTAGAACGGGTTCCTGGCTGCTTCGCCCTGCAGGGGTTGGGGAATGGGTACCTCTTCCCAGTAGGTGTTCTGCGCGATCCAGAAGACCAGACCTACGAGAACGATGACGATCAGTCCGCGCCTGACCCAGATCACGCGGGCGGTCCGGCAGAGGAAGGCGGCGGATCCAGCGCTCCGCGGAAGGAATCACACAGTGGGAACACGGCTTCAGCGGCGGCTTCCTCGTCGCGATACACCGACCTCTGCCAGAGCCGGACCAGCCTGGAGACATACGCGGCGTTGGCGGAGCTCAGATGGCTCGCGGCCAGCTCGATGCATTCGCCTTCCGTCGTCGAGTCGTGCACCGGCGTGCCGTACACGTGCACCAGACGGGAGAGGCACCCCCGGTAGAGCAAGGCGAGCGCGGCCCGATGCTCACCCCGCTCCCACAGAGCGCGGCTGGCCGCACCGATGTCATCGGGAAGCGACTCGGGGCGGATATCCAACTCCTGAACGTGGGTGGGTGCGGTCGGCGTCACAGCGGGGGATCTTTGCCATCGCTTGGGGAGCACCCGCAGCAGATACACCACGATGATCCCCACGAGCAGCACACAAGCCACCCAGACGATATAGCGCACTGCGTCCGCGAGCCAGGCAAAGAAGCGTATGAAGGGCTGCATCCACGCCGGCGCACCGTTTTCTTGCGGCTGTTGTTGCTTGCCTGCAAAGCGCAGCAGCTTCATCTTGCGGGTGCTGGCCAGATTCGGGTCGTGCTTGAGCTTCTCGAGCGCCGCACTGACCTGCGCCTCGCTCGGCTGTTGATCCGCGGCGAGCGCGCACACTGGACCGCATAGCACGAGACTCAAGAGGAGGGCACGAAGCGCTCTGCAGCGCAGGGTCCTGACGCCGTGCTCAGGAAGAGAACGCACGGCGAAACTCCTGTTCGATATCCCACGCCTCGAGCTCGGCGCGCCGGTTCAGATACATCGCGAACCCGGCCGCCACGAAGAACGGCTCGAGGAACAATACCACGATGGCGTAGGCTCCTTGCAGCACCAGATCGGTGGCGGCGCTTGCCTTAACGGACCACAGAGTGCTCAGGTTCGGCCCATGGCCCGCAGGGATGAACCACAGCGCCAGCAGCACGAGTCCGATGGCGAGCAATGGCTCGGCGGACGCGAACACGAATGTCAGGAGCGACGCGGCTCCAGTCTGACCGCGACGAATCTGCGCCAGTCGTCGCTGCAGCGCCCGACCGCGCAGCCCTTCCAGCTGATAGACCGGTTGGGTGAACGAGCGCCAGGGGGACAGACGGCGCAAGGTCCATGTCCTGATCAGCTGCTGCCACCACACCTGCCTGTGCGCTTCCCAGAGTTGCCCGAGGGAGGTTCTCTGGCCGAACGCCGCGCGCGACAGAACGAACAGAATCGTGCGGTCCAGCCAGGGTTTGGCAAGCCACAACACCGTCGCGGGCAGCCAGGCGGCGATCTGATACGACATCATGGCCAGCACCGCGGCCGGCACGGCGACCACGCAGTAGCAGGCGTACACGCTGCGTGCATAGCTCTGGCAGAGCCTGACTCCCAGGTCCGTCGCTTCCATGTTGGATCGCGACCGCAGGCGCAGCGCGAGCGCTTCAATCTGCACGGCGGCCCTGCAGGAGGAGATAGCTGATGACCATGATCCAGCACACGCCCGCCACCGAATACTTCATCGGCAGCGGAAGCCAGGTGGCCGGGGACCAGAACGCCTCGATCGCCGCGGCGATGAGCAGCATGGCAATGACACCATACACCAGCACTATCGACTCGCGCGCGGCGCTGACAAGCGACTGCGCGCGGGTCTGCCGGCCCGGTGCCAGCAGGGAGTAGCCGAGCCGTAGTCCTGCGGCACCGGACAGCACGATCGCCGTCAACTCGAAAGCGGAATGTGTGACCACGAAGGAGAAGAAGTTCGAGGCCAGTCCCCGCGCGGTCAGATAGCCGGCAACGGCCCCGCCGTTGGCGCCATTGAACAGGATGAAGAAGATGCTGCCGACTCCCACGAACAGGCCGGCGGCAAAGCATTGGAATGCAATGCCGACATTGTTGCGGATGTAGAAGCCGAACATGGCCCAGTCGCCGCCGGCGCCGCCGGGCC
>CAZLYG010000534.1:0-3697 GCA_964563075.1 uncultured Steroidobacteraceae bacterium
CTCCTTGACGGTGGAACCGTCAATCTCGATGCTCATCTTCTCGTTGATCGTCACTGTGGCGCCCATGCGGCCCAGCAGCTCGACAGTCGTCGTGACATCGTTGAGGTGCGGAACGTTGGCGACCGTGACGGGGTCATCGGCCAGGAGGGCGCCGGCCAGGATCGGCAGCGTCGCGTTCTTCGCACCGGATATGCGTACCTCTCCTTCGAGGGGCAGTCCCCCCTGGATCTGCAGCTTGTCCATGTCACCGCCCGCCGGTCGTTATTTGGGATTCTTCGGGAGTCAGCGCCTCGATCGACAGCGCGTGGATCTCGGTTCCCATGCGCTCGCCGAGGGCCCGGTAGACGAGCTGATGGCGTGCGATGCTGCGCTTGCCGACAAACTCGGACGCGACGACGCGGGCGGCGAAGTGCGTATTGTCGTCGGATTCCACCCGGACCTCGGCGCCCGGCAGGCCGGCGCGAATCAGTTGCGCCACTTGTTCTGGACTCATCCGGCTATCGTACAGATGTGCGCTTGGGGTGGGGACTCGATTCGTGCGCCGCGGATCGGCCCCGGTCGCCGTCATATTACCGTCTTTTGCACTGTACTCAGGCATTTACCCGCACCCTTGCGCCTATAATGCCCCCGATGCAATCCCCCGCCGCCGCCATGCCTGACGATGCGCTCCTGCTGGGCTCGGCGCGCCGCTCGCTGGATATCGAGGCGCAGGCTGTGCAGCAGCTTAAGACCCGGCTCGATGCACGTTTCGTCGCGGCGTGCCGGCTGTGCCTGACCTGCCAGGGACGGGTAGTGGTGACCGGAATGGGCAAGTCCGGACACATCGCCGGCAAGATCGCCGCAACGCTCGCGAGTACCGGCACCCCGGCCTTCTTCATGCATCCCGCGGAGGCCGGCCACGGGGATCTGGGAATGATCACCCGCACCGACGTGGTGCTGGCGATCTCCAATTCCGGAGAAACGCCCGAGCTCGTGTTCCTGCTGCCGCACCTCAAGCGACTGGGGGTGCCGCTTCTGGTGCTGGTGGGCACAGTCGATTCGACACTGGGTCGCGCTGCCCACGTTGCGATCGATGTCAGTGTTCCCGAGGAGGCCTGCCCGCTGAATCTCGCGCCCACAGCGAGCACCACTGCGACGCTTGCCATGGGGGATGCGCTGGCTGTTTCCCTGCTCGAGGCTCGGGGCTTCACGAAGCAGGACTTTGCCCGGTCGCATCCGGGAGGCAGCCTCGGGCGCAAGGTGCTCGTGCACGTTGCCGACCTGATGCGCGTCGGAGAGGCGATTCCGCGCATCGCGCCGGATGCGTCCCTGAGTGAGGGCCTGGTCGAGATATCCCGCAAGGGGCTGGGAATGACGGTCGTCGTCGACCGCGACGACCTGATCCTCGGAGTGTTCACGGACGGCGACCTCCGGCGCGCCCTCGACAAGGAGATCGACGTGCGCAAGACGCCCATCCGCGAGGTCATGACGCGCAACGGCAAGACCGTCGGTCCGCGCGAGCTCGCGGCTGCGGCCGTACATCTGATGGAAATCCATCGCATCACAGCGCTACCCGTTGCGGACGACCGCGGGCGCCTCGTCGGTGCGCTCAACGTTCACGATCTGTTTCGCGCCGGCGTCATGTGAGTCCCATGCCGCCCGCCCGCCCCCTCCGCAAAGCCGCTGCTGCGATCCGCCTGTTGGTACTCGATGTCGATGGCGTGATGACGGACGGACACCTGCACTTTGGGCCACGCGGCGAGGCCTTGAAGTCCTTCCATGTGCGTGACGGGTTCGGCATCCAGCAGGTTCGCAAGGCCGGAATCGACGTCGCGGTCATCTCCGGTCGCACGTCACGAATGGTGGTGGCCCGCTGCCGCGAGCTGGGCGTACGGCACCTGCTGCAGGGGCAGCCAGACAAAGTGGCGGCCTTCGAGCGTCTGCGCATACGCCTGCAGGTCAGCGCGTCCGCATGTGCATGCGTGGGGGACGATACGCCGGACGTGCCGCTGATGCGAAAAGTCGGCCTCGCATTTGCGGTTGCCGATGCGCATCCGGATGCCAGAAACGTCGCGCACGTCGTAACATCCTTGTCCGGTGGGAACGGCGCGGTGCGCGAAGTCTGCGACTACCTCCTGCAGTCGCGCACACGGGAGGCCGGCGCATGATCTACCGCACGTTCATCGTGTTGGTGTTCATTGCCGTGATCGTCGGCTCGGTGATGCTCGGCAGGCAGCAGCCCGAGGCCGTGTCGACGACCACAGTGGACAACGCCACCGCCGACCTGGGCTACTCCGCGCGGCAGGCGCAAGTGATCGAGACGGGGGCCGACGGGCACCCGCTCTACACGCTGAACGCGACCCTGATCAAAAAGCCTCCCGGCACCACGCAGATCCAGTTGGAGCAGGTGCGGCTGGGCTTCCGCGACGCTTCCGGAGACCAGTGGACCGGAACCGCAGACAGCGGCGTGGCGCAGCAGGACGTCGGCACGGTCGGCAAAGTTGAATTGTCCGGAAACGTGCAGGTCTCAGGAGTGTTGCCCGGCACTCAGACGCAGGTGAACATCAGCACCGAGGCGCTCTCTGTGGACACCCACGCCGAGACGGTGGCAACGGATGATTCCGTGACCTTCACGGCGCCAGGGGCCAGAATGACCGCGAAAGGGTTCTCCGCGAGTTTGAGCGACGGGCGCGTGCATCTCAAATCGAACGTACATGGCACCTATCTCCCATAACACGAAGCGCCTGGCCGCGGGCGCCATCCTGCTCTGCCTGCTGGCGCTCGCGGCAGGCATCGCCGGCGCGGCCGCTGACAAGCCACCCGCTCTGAGCCAGAAGGACATCCTGGTCGACGCCAAGAGCGCCGAGGGCGATTACAAGAAGCAGACCACCGATTACACGCAGGTCAAGATCACTCAGGACGACATCACCGTGCAGGCGGACCGGGCGCACTCCGTCGGGAACATGCAGGTCAAGGCCGAATGGACGTTCGAAGGCAACGTGCGAGTGGAGTCCGAGCAGCGTGGCAGCCTGCATTCAGATCAGGCGGTGGTGGAGATCGAGAACAATCGCCTCACGCGGGTCACCGTCAATGGGATGCCTGCCGAATTTGAGCAGAAGCGCGCCGGCACGGACCAGGTCACGCGTGGCCATGCGGATGAGATCGTCTACGACGTCGGCAATGGCACCATCCGGCTCACCAAAGAGGCATGGCTCTCCCTCGACGCGCAAAACACGATCAGCAGCGCGGTGCTCATCTACGACATGCGCCAGCAGAAGCTGCAGGCCTCGACGCCCAACGGCACCGACGGGCGCGTCCACATGACGATCACGCCGGGAAGCAAGATCGAGCCCAAGAAAGAACCATGAGCTCACTCAAAGCCGCGCGCCTGGCCAAGAGCTACAAATCGCGCCAGGTGGTGCGGGACCTGTCGCTCGAGGTCGCCAACGGCGAGGTGGTGGGGTTACTCGGTCCCAACGGCGCCGGCAAGACCACCGCGTTCTACATGATCGTGGGCCTGATCCAATGCGACGCCGGAAGCATTCACCTGGGTGAGCGTGACATCACCTTCCTGCCGATGCACCGCCGCGCACAGCTGGGCCTGGGATACTTGCCTCAGGAAGCGTCCGTGTTCCGCAAGCTGTCGGTCGAGAACAACGTCATGGCAGTGCTCGAGACCCGTGACGACCTGGATCGGGCTGCGCGCGAGCAGCGCCTG
>CAZLYG010000535.1:0-3691 GCA_964563075.1 uncultured Steroidobacteraceae bacterium
GACGATATGCGGCGGCCGCTTGCGCATGCTGTCGCGCTCGTTCTGCGGTGTGTCGCCGGTGCGGACGAATGTTCGAATGTCGACGTCCGGCAGGCCGAGGACCTGCAATTCGGCGCGGATGCCGGCCAGCGGCGCATCCAGGTTGAGGCGGATGTCGTTGGAAAGTGCCTTCAATGGCGAGACGTAGACCACGTGAGTCTCGTCGGACAGCCCTGTGTCCACGCCCTCGCGCACGAGTGCGTCTATCGCCGCAAGGAATGCCGCCAGCGTCTTGCCTGACCCGGTTGGCGCGGCGATCAACACATGTTGCTGTGCCTGGATGGCCGGCCACGCCCGCGTTTGGGCGCCGGTGGGGCTGTCGAACGCCCGATCGAACCAGTTCGCGACGGCCGGGTGAAATCCCTGGAAGCTGCCCATATGCGCTCAGCCCGTCTGGTGCGCGGGATTCGGATTGCGAAGGGGGATCGGCGTGCTCAGAACGACGGAGGTCATGCGCATACAATAGCATCCTGGCCATCCAGGCCCACGTCCACAGGGAAACTGCGGTGATCGAGAGTTCTATTCGCGGCGCACAACCGTCAGCACGGCGCTGGCTGGTGCCTGTCTGCCTGTTCTGCGTCTACGTCATCTGGGGAACGACCTATTACGCCCTGAAGGTCGGCCTGGAAGGAGTGGGACCGTACTTTCTGATCGGGACTCGCTTCATCGTCGCCGGGGCACTCACGATGGGGTGGCTGTGCCTGCGTGGGCAGCCCCTTCCGACGCCGCGGCAATGGGGCGGAGCCGCGCTTCTGGCGTTTCTGCTGCTGGTGGTCTCGCTCGGCAATGTCACCGTGGCCGAAAAATGGGTGACCTCCGGTGCTGCCGTGGCACTCGTTACGCTGACACCGCTGGCCGTTGCGTTGTGGTCCGTCGCCTTCGGTACTCGCCCCAAAGCGCTCGAATGGGTGGCGATTGTCCTTGGCGCCGCCGGTACGCTCGTGATGGTGATGGGCGAAGACCTGCGCGCGCGCCCTTTGGGCACGACGCTGATTCTCATCGGCATTGCGAGCTGGTCCCTCGGTACGGTGCTCTCTCGGCGTATCGAGACACCGCCGGGGACGATGGGCTTCGCGGCGGAAATGCTCACGGGCGGAGTGATGGCGCTCGTTCTCAGCGTGGCGTTTGGGGAGTCGTGGACGTTCGCATCCTCCGCACGCGTCTGGGGCGCATGGGGCTATCTCGTCATTTTCGGTTCGCTCATCGGGTTCTCGGCCTACCGCTATCTGGTCGATGAGGTGTCCCCGACGCTCGCTACCAGCTACGCCTACGTCAATCCGCTGGTCGGGCTGCTGGTGGGCTGGGGGCTCGGACACGAAAGGTTCTCAGCGAACGTCCTGGTCGGACTGCCCATCGTGCTGCTGTCCATTGGCAGCCTGGCCTGGGTGCAACTCTGTTCTACGCGGCCTTCGCCGCGAACTCCTCAGGGGGATGGCGCTGCGCGCGACCCCCTGCAGGTAGCTCAGAGTAGAATAGCCGCTCTCATAGGACGGACGGGTGCTGAGAATGTGGAACGCTGAAGCCGATACGGAGGAACGATTTCGCAACAGGGCGATCTGGGGCTCGGCCGTTGCAGTGGCGGCGGTCGCGATCGGGGCGTTCATCTACTTCAAGTACTTTGCACATCCTCCAGCTCCCCCGGTGGCGCAGTCGACTGCGCCGGTACGGGCAGCGCCGGTCGCGGCGCAGCCCGCCATCCAGCATCCGATACCCGAGACCAATCCCGAGGCCAAGCCTCTCCCGGCACTCAATGACAGCGACGCGGAAGTGCGGGATTCGCTGGTGGGTCTGTTCGGCCAGAAACCGATGGAGAACCTGCTCAATCCCGAGAACATCGTGCGGCACATTGTCGCCACCATAGACAATCTTCCGCGTAACAAGGTCGCCGTCGAGCTGCGGCCCATCAAGCCGACCGGCGGGGAGACCCTCGTGGCCAACCAGGGGGACATGACGACGCTCAGCTCCGCCAATTTCGAGCGCTATGCCCCTTTCATGAAAGTCGTGCAGGCGGCGGATCCACGCACCGTCGCCACCGTTTATTTCCGGCTGTATCCCCTGTTCCAACAGGCCTACGAAGACCTCGGCTATCCGGGTATGTATTTCAACGATCGCCTGGTGCAGGTCATCGACAATCTGCTGGACACGCCGGACGTTAAAGGTCCCATCAGGCTGGTACAGCCGAAAGTGTTCTATCAATACGCCGACCCGAGCCTGGAAAACCGCTCGGCCGGCCAGAAGCTGCTGCTGCGGATGGGCAGCGCGAACGAAGCGATCATCAAGGACAAGCTGCGACAATTGCGCGCCGACATCGTCCAACACAAGTAGCGAACTCCCATGAGCGTATCGACGCAGGATGAGACCGGACTCGAAGGGCCACTGCAACATCTACGCTCCGTATTGATCCCAACGGAAGAGCTCCAGGCGTGGGCCGTCCAGCGGCGGATGTTCGCCCTCACGCACCGCCGCCTGTTGGTTGCGGCTACCAGCGGGCGACTCATCGTGATTACTCGTCACCTGCTGGGCGGATTCGACGTGATGGACGTGCGCTGGCAGGACCTCGAGGAGGTCACACTGCGTGTGGGTGTGTTTGGCGCGGAGCTGGTGATTCGCGCCGGGAGTGCCACGGATCTTGCCTCCCAGGGGGCCACGGCTCGCCGGAGCCTCGAGTTTCAGGGCCTGCGCAAGGAGCAGGCACAAGCCGTCTATCGCATCTGTCAGGCGCAGGATCAGGCGTGGCGCGAGAAACGCCGCGTGCGGGAACTGGAGGAGTTGCGCGCCCGCTCGGGCGGCTATCAGGTGACCTCCGGCCCGCCGCCTGGCACAGCGGGCACGGGTCAATCCGAGGCCGTGCGCCGCCTGCAGGAGGCCAAGCAGATGCTCGACGCGCGGCTGATCACTGATTCCGAGTACGAGGCGATCAAGGCAAAGATTGTCTCGCCGTAGTACCGTTGCGGCGCAGCTGGATGAGCGCTTCCCGCGCGTGCTCGTGCTGGGTCATCGTTGCGCGTACGCGCAGCAGGTCACGGCGTGCGACCAATCCGACGAGCTTGCCGTCCTGGCGCCGCAGGATCGGGATACGTCCGTTGCCGGTCGCAGCCATCTTGTCTGCGAGGCTGCCGACCAGCTCGTCCTCATACCCGAAGATCACATCCTGACCGGCCAGCTGCTCTGCGAGAGGTTTGTCAGCGAGGGCCTCTTCCCGCATCCACCGCAAGGCGTCCGTGCGGGAGACAATCGCAATGACCTGGCCCTGCTCGTCCACTACCGGATAGCTCTTGTGGCGCCGCGGGGCACCCGCGGCGGTGAAGAAATCGACAGTGGCTTCCACGGTCTGAGACCCAGGGAGCGTGTCGACATTCCTGGCCATGATGTCCGAGACCCGCATCTGCTCGAACGGGTCCACGATGTACTCGCGGACGATGTGGTGTCCGCGCCGTGCAACCTTCTCGGTCAAAATCGACCGCTTCATGAGCAATACCGTGGTCGCATGTGCGGTGGTGCAGCCAATGATGATCGGCAACATTGCGTGGATGTCATGGGTGAGCTCGATGCCGAATATCGTGGCAGTGAGCGGTGCCCGCATCGTTCCGCCCATCATCGAGGCCATGCCCACGAGCGCCCAGATGCCCGTGTCTCCCGGCGAAACGAAGCC
>CAZLYG010000536.1:0-3684 GCA_964563075.1 uncultured Steroidobacteraceae bacterium
CGCGAAGTCGCTACGCCTGGCTCGCGCGTTGCAGAACGCGAGCCGCAGGAGTTGTTGCCCGCCATGCCGCCCAGTGTCGCCTGCGCACTCGTGGACACATCCACGGGGAACCAGAGGCCGTCTCGTTTGAGCTGCGCATTGAGCTGATCGAGGACGATGCCAGGCTCGACGAGCGCGGTGCGAGCGACTGGATCGACCTGAACGATGCGCCTGAAATGTTTGCTGACATCGATGATCAGGGCGGCGCCGGTCGTCTGACCGCATTGACTGGTCCCCGCGCCGCGCGTCAGAACAGGGATCTCCAGGTCGCGAGCGACCGTGATGGCGTGCGCAACGTCCTGCTCCGTAGCCGGGACGAACACACCGAGCGGCATGATCTGATAGATGGAGGCGTCCGTGGAGTAACGGCCACGCGAGGCGTCGTCGAACAGGACGCTACCGCCGGTTTCCCGCTCCAAGCGGCGTTGGAGAGTGGCCAGCGCCCGTGGCGAGATCAGGCGGTTTCTCCGGTCAGCCCTGGCGGGCCCGCAGCCGATGCGAGCTTGCCTGCCCGCAGCAGCTCCAGGACGGCATCGCGCTTGCGCAGCAGATGCTCGATCAGCAGCTTCCGCAACCGGGCCGCATCGCGGGCCGCGAGCGCCTCGAGCATCATTTCATGCTCATGCACCGCACGCTGCCACTTGGCACCATCCTGGTTGGTACGGAAGCGCAGCGACTGCACGCGCGCATTGATCTCCCGGTACGTCTTGGCGAGCAACGGATTCTTCGCTGCGTTGTTGATCGAGGTGTGAATGAGGGCATTCAAGCGGTAGTAGCCGGACAGATCGCGCCGAGCGTGGCACGCCAGCATCTCGTAGTGCAGAGCGCGCAACTCAGCGAGCTCCGTCTCGGTCATGCGCTCGGCCGCCAGCTCACCGGAGATCCCTTCGAGCTCGGCGAGCATCTCAAAGGCATGCAGAATATCGGCCTCACTGAGCTTCACAGCGACAGCGCCCCGGTTGGGCAGCAGGTCGACCAGCCCTTCCGCGGCCAACAGCTTGATCGCCTCGCGCAACGGTGTACGCGAGACGCGCAGACGCTCGCAAAGCTCCCGCTCGTTGAGCTTCGCACCCGGAGCGATGGCCCCTTCAACCAGTAGCGTGCGCAGCCGCGCGGCCACCTGCTCGTGGAGCGCCAGCCGGGGGATCTCGAGGAGCTCAGCCATGAGTCTATTTTGAATGCGTTTTGGACTAGAGGTCAATTTGGACGGCTCAAGGCGGCCTTAAGCCCTGCAAATTTGAATTTTGCATGCATCTTTGAAAGACTTCCGGCACCTCCACCGCTCAAGGGATCCCGATGCTGCCGCTCGACTCTCATCCGCGGGGCCGCCATTTCCTGCAGATCCCAGGACCGAGCCCCGTGCCGGATCGGATCCTGCACGCGCTGAGCCTGACCACCATCGACCATCGCGGCCCCGAGTTCGGGGTCCTGGGACTGAAGGTCCTCGAAGGAATGCGCAGGATCTTCAAGACCACGCAACCGGTGATCGTCTATCCCGCATCGGGCACCGGGGGTTGGGAAGCGGCTCTGGTGAATACCCGGAAGCCCGGCGATCACGTGCTGATGTATGAGACGGGACACTTCGCCTCATTGTGGGCGCGGCTGGCCACACGGCTGGGGCTGAAAGTGGAGCTCATGAGCAGCACCGCCAGCGACCCCCATCTGCCGCAGGCGCCCGGTTGGCGGCGAGCCGTGAATGCGCAACAACTGGAGCAGCGCTTACGCCAGGACAGCGCCCATCACATCAAAGCGGTGTGCGTGGTTCACAACGAGACTTCGACCGGCGTCACGTCTTCCGTCGCCTCCGTGCGGGCCGCGATGAGCTCCGCGAATCATCCCGCACTGCTGATGGTCGACACGATCTCGGGGCTCGCGAGCGCCGATTATCGTCATGACGAGTGGGGGGTCGACGTCTCGGTGGGCGGATCCCAGAAAGGGTTGATGCTGCCGCCGGGAATCGCCTTCAACGCGGTGTCAGAGCGCGCCCTGGAGGCCGCGAAGACCGCGACGCTGCCGCGCTCATACTGGTCCTGGGATGAGATGCTCGAATCCAATCGCAACGGCTACTTCCCCTATACCCCCAACACCAATCTGTTGTATGCGCTGTCCGAGTCGATCGACATGCTGCTCGCCGAAGGACTGGACAACGTGTTCAGGCGCCACGAGCGCTGGGGTGCAGGTGTGCGGGCGGCGGTGACAGCGTGGGGCCTGCCCATTCAGTGTGCCGAGCCGGCCGCCTGCTCGCCGGTGGTCACCGGCGTCATGACTCCCGTCGGGAGCGACGCCGATGCGCTGCGACGCCTGGTGCTGGAGAGATTCGACCTGTCCCTCGGCATGGGCCTGGGCAAGGTGAAGGGGCGCATGTTTCGCATCGGGCATCTCGGGGACAGCAATGACCTGACGCTGCTGGCTGCCCTGGCCGGTTGCGAGATGGGCCTGAAACTTTTCGGCATCCCTGTGGCCGGCAGCGGTGTGCAGGCGGCCATGGAGTATTTTGCAAGCCACGCAGCTCCGCCGGCCAAGGCGGCGTAGCGCGGACGACAATGGCGACACGATATTGGCGCGCGACCCGGGTCGTCATGATCCTGCTGTGCTGCATGTACTTCATGACGTATCTGGACCGCGTCAATGTCAGCTCCGCGGCCGCAGGGTTCGGCAAGGAGTTCCACCTCAGCCGCACTCAGATCGGCCTGGTGTTCTCGGGGTTTGCCTATCCCTACCTGATCTTCCAGATCATCGGCGGTTGGGTCAGCGATCGCTTTGGGGCGCGACGCACGCTGATCGCCTGCGGGCTGGTGTGGGCCGTAGCGACAGTACTGACGGGGATGGCCGTCGGCCTCGCGTCCTTGCTTGCGGCACGTCTCCTCCTCGGCCTCGGCGAAGGCGCCACGCTACCCGCCGCTTCAAGTGCGATGTCTCGTTGGGTCCCCCGCGGAAAGCGCGGCTACGCGCAAGGCATCACCCATGCCGCCGCAAGAATCGGCAATGCGGCCGCGCCCACTGTGGTCGTAGCGATCATGGCCGTGCGCGGCTGGCGGGCGTCGTTTTACGTCTGCGCCGGAGTCAGCTTTCTTTGGGTTGTCGTGTGGATGCTCGCGTACACCGAGTACCCTAAGGATCACCCGCGCATCACGCCGGAGGAGTTGGCAGAACTGCACACCGAGGAAGCCCCTCGCACGCAATTGCAGATTCCGTGGCGACGCCTGCTGCAGCGCATGGCGCCCGTCACCCTCGTGTACTTCTGTTACGGCTGGACGCTCTGGCTGTTTCTGAGCTGGCTGCCGCAGTACTTCCTGCACAGTTATGGACTCAATCTGCAGCAGTCCGCCCTGTTCTCCTCCAGTGTCTTTTTCGCAGGCGTCATCGGCGACACCCTTGGAGGCGTGGTGACCGATCGCCTGCTGCGGCGGACCGACAGTCTGCGCGTGGCCCGCAGCCGGATGGTCTGCGTCTGCATGGCAGCCTCGCTGCTATCGCTCATTCCCCTGCTCTTTTTGCATGCGCCCGCTGCGGCGCTGGCGTGCCTGTCGTTGGGCTTCTTCTTCGCCGAGATGACCATCGGCCCGATGTGGGCCGTGCCGATGGACATCGCGCCCGACTACGCCGGCACGGCCTGTGGGATCATGAACACCGGCTCCGCGCTCT
>CAZLYG010000537.1:0-3670 GCA_964563075.1 uncultured Steroidobacteraceae bacterium
GCCATGGTGCCGGCGGATTATCAATACCAGGACACCTACTTCGTGGTCGCGCACTTTCACTACGTGCTGGTGACCGGGGCGTTGTTTGCCATCCAGGCGGCCGTGTACTACTGGCTGCCGAAATGGACCGGCCACATGTACAACATGACACTTGCGAAATGGCACTTCTGGCTGTCCGCGATCTTCGTGAATGTGCTGTTCTTCCCACAGCACTTCCTCGGCCTCGCCGGTATGCCGCGGCGCATCCCCGACTACGCCACGCAGTTCACCGACTGGAACAGGGTCTCCTCCATCGGCGGGTTCGTCTATGGCGTCTCGCAGTTCCTGTTCGTGTACCTCGTATGGAAGTGCGCACGTGCCGGGGTGCGCGCCGAGGGGCGCTCATGGGACGGTGCCCGCGGACTGGAATGGGAGCTGTCCTCTCCGCCTCCGCATCACTCGTGGACGACACCTCCTGACGACGCGCTCGTCGCGCGAGCCGCGGAGCATTAGACTAGCCGGCGATGAAGAGTAAAGAAGACGAGCCGCGCGAGCTCAGCTCCCCGGCCTGCTATCTGCATGAGTTCGAGCCCGCACCGGCGCCGCCGCTCACGAGCTGGGAAGAGATCCGGCAGTGGCGCAAGGCGCGCCGTGAAGAGATCATCGCCCGGCGGGTCGCCCGCGCGGCCACTGAGCGGCAACGGCTCAGCGCGCCCGTCGTGCAGTACCTGTTCGACCACATCGACGTGGCCAACTACCCGGTGATCGGCCTCTACTGGCCGATTCGCGGCGAGATCGATCTGCGGGACCTGGCGCGCCGGCATGTTGCGGCGGGGGGCGTTGTCGGCCTGCCCGTCGTGGTGCAGAAGGCCGCACCCGTGGAGTTCTGGCGTTGGCAGCCAGGCGTGGCGATGAAGAAAGGACTGTGGAACATTCCGGTGCCGCCCGAGCGCAATGTCGTGGCACCCAACCTGTTGGTTGTGCCCCTGGTAGGGTTCGATCGCAACCGCTATCGACTCGGCTACGGCGGCGGGTTCTACGACAGGACGCTCGCGGCTGCGCAGCCGCGTCCGCGCACCATCGGCGTGGCGCTAGCTGATGCAGAGCTGCCGACCATCTATCCGCAGCCTCACGACATCCCGATGGATGTGATCCTCACCAACGAGTTCACGCTGCCCTAGCGCAGAGCGCGCTGTGCTAGGTCCCGCTCAAGCGCGGGTGTACCATCACTGCGTTTCCAGGCCGGATCAACCCGAGCGACGATGCGCGTTCGTCCATCCAATAAGGCTTTGCGCAGACTCATCGCAGGCGCGATGGTGTTCGCGTTTGCGGTTCGCGCGCTCGTTCCTCAGGGCTTTATGCCCTCGAGCGAAAGACCCTTCTCGCTCGAAATCTGCCCTGAAGGCGTTCCCGCGGAACTCCTGATGCTTGCCGGCCACCACCATCACCACGGTGGCCCCCACTCGTACATCGACCACTGCGTGTTCGGTACCGCATGCGCAAGCGGACCACCGCCACAACCTGCTTTGCTCGCGAACAGCACGCCGATCGAGCTTGCGCGCGCCACGCCTTGGATCGCGACCGCGACCATTGTCCGCCTCGTCTATCTCCCGCACGTCCGCGGACCTCCTCCCTCAGCCTGAGCTGATCAACATCCGCTGGACACTTCATCCAGCACGCCACACGAGGGCACGTTCGCAAGACGGACGCGCTCCCACAGTTGTGTTCGGTTCGGATCTGGGAGAGTTTCGATGAGTCTCTCGCATGAGAGTGCGCCCGCTGCGCGCGCCAAGCGCGTCGTGCTGACGGCGTTCGCGATCCTGATAGCGGCCGTTTCACCCATCGCCGTGAATGCAGCGGATGTCGGTGACGTCCACGGGGTTGTGCACGATAGTCAGCACCGCCCGGTGGCCGCCGCGCAAGTACAGCTCAAGGCTGCCACGTCAGCTTGGTCACGTAGTCAGAAAACTGGCCCCGACGGCGAGTTCGCCTTCCCGGGGGTGCCTCTAGGGGACTACGTTCTGACCGCCAGCCAAAGCGGCTTTGTCACGGCCGCGGTGCCGTTGACCGTTGTGGCCGGTGCTGCCCCGTCCACCCACATCCAGCTCAGTGCCGGCGAGTCTCTGGAGACCGTCACGGTCAGCGCAGCAGTGCCCCCCACTGCCGATACCTTCACGCCCAGTACGCTTGTCGATCGCAAGGATATCCAGATGATCCCTGGCGCCGGTCGCAGCAACAGCCTCGCGATGATCACGGATTACGTGCCAGGCGCGTACTTCGTGCACGATCAGCTGCACGTGCGCGGTGGACACCAGGTCACCTGGCAGGTCGACGGCGTCGAGATACCCAACACCAATATCGCCAGCAATCTCGGACCTCAGATCGATCCGAAGGACATTGACTACATGCAAGTCGATCGGGGTGGCTACGGCGCCGCGGAGGGCGATCGGACCTATGGTGTGTTCAACGTCGTGCCGCGCACCGGGTTCGAGCGCGACAATGAGGCTGACCTGATGGTCAGTGGCGGCAACTTCGGCCAGACCAACGACTACGCCAGCGTCGGGGGCCACACTGACCGCTTTGCCTACTATGCCAGTGTCAACGGCAACCGCAGCAATCTCGGGCTCATGACACCGGACGAGCAGATCATCCACGACGCCCAGGACGGTTATGGAGCATTCTCTACGCTGATCTATAACCTCACCCCGGAAGATCAGTTTCGCGTGGTGATCTCCGCGCGGCGCGATGACTACCAGATCCCGAACACACCCGGGCAGGTCGCTGACGACGTCCAGCGCGAGGCGGACGCCTACGCCTTGTTTTCCTGGGTGCGCACCTTGAGCGATTCAGCCGTACTGACAAGCTCCGTCTTCTATCACTACAACCGCGCCGACTATGACGGAGCGCCTTGGGACTTCCCGATCAGCACGACGGCGCAGCGCTCCTCGAGCTACTTCGGCGGACAGGAGAGCCTGCACATGAACACAGGCCGCAACACTTTGGACGCGGGTCTATCGGGCTTCGCCCAGTCCGATCACCAGTTCTTCAACGTCCTCTTCAACGATGCCAGCTATCCCCCGCTCGTTCAGTCGCTCGAGCCCGATGGCAACGTGGAGGCGGCGTGGTTGCAGGACACGTTTCGGCTCACGGACTGGCTCGCGCTTTCCGCGGGCGTGAGACAGACGCACTTCGAGGGACTCACGACCGAAAATGCCACCGACCCGCGACTGGGAGCTACGCTCGAGCTACCTGTGACCGGCTGGATCCTGCGGGGCTTCTGGGGCAAGTTCTACCAGCCCCCGCCGCTCGAGACGATCTCCGGACCGCTCCTCGCCTACGCGCAAAGCAGCGCGCTGGGATTTCTGCCGCTGCACGGCGAGCACGACGAGGAGTATCAGATCGGCCTGACCCTCCCGCTCCACGGATGGACGCTCGACATCGATCACTTTCGTACACAGGCGCAGAACTTCTTCGACCACAATCCGATCGGCAACTCGAACGTATTCCTGCCGATCACGATCACCGGGGCGTTGATCCGAGGCAACGAGCTCACGCTGCGCTCACCGCGTTTCTGGGCAGGCGAACAGGTCTACGTGACCTATTCCAATCAGACGGCTGACGCGACGGGGACCATCACCGGGGGGCTCACGGACTTCTCCCCTCCAGGGGGCTCCTACGCGCTCGATCACGA
>CAZLYG010000538.1:0-3651 GCA_964563075.1 uncultured Steroidobacteraceae bacterium
GGCGAGCGCCGAGCGGCAGTCGATGCACCAGTGCACCGGCTTCGCACCCTTGTAGAGATGGCCGTTGCGAATCAGCCGCCCGAACGCACGCAGTTGCTGCGCTTCATACTCCGGTGCCATGGTGCGGTACGGATGATCCCAGTCGCCGAGCACGCCGAGGCGTTTGAAATCCGTGCGCTGCAGCTCGATCTGCTCCTGCGCATAGGCACGGCAGGCCTCACGAAACGCGGCGGCATCGAGCTTCTGGCCGGGGCGCCCGTACTTCTTCTCCACCTGCAACTCGATGGGCAGGCCATGGCAGTCCCAGCCGGGGATGTAAGGGGCGTCAAAGCCATCCAGAGTGCGCGACTTGACGATGATGTCCTTGAGGATCTTGTTGACGGCGTGGCCGATATGGATGGCGCCGTTCGCATAGGGTGGCCCATCGTGCAGCACGAATCGCGGACGCCCGCGCGCCGCAGCGCGCTGCTTGGCGTAGATGCCACGTTCCTCCCACGCCTTGGCCATCGCCGGCTCGCGCTGCGCCAGATCCGCCTTCATCGGGAAGTCGGTCTGGGGCAAGTTGATCGTCTGTTTGTAACTGTTCACGGCCTACGGCCGACCTTTCAACGGGGTCGAACCCCGACAGCGTAGCGGCGCGAAGCGCGCCGAAAAGAACCTCTATTGCTCACACTTCAGAATCTGTCGTGCCTGCGACGCATCCCGCTCCATTTGAGCCGTCAGCGCGTCGAGGTCCGCGAAACGCTCCTCGTCCCGCAGCTTCGCGACGAACTCCACCTCGATTTCCCGCCCATACAGCTCGCGGGAAAAATCGAACACATGCGCCTCGAGCAGCGCCTCCACTCCATTGACAGTGGGGCGCGTTCCAAGGCTCGCAACTCCGGGAAGGCCGCCCGACAGCCCCGCCTCCGGTTCGCCGTACACCCTGACGGCGAAAATACCCCCCAGGGGCGACCGCCGGCGCTCGAGGCGCAAATTGGCAGTCGGGAAGCCAAGCGTTCTGCCCAACTGATTGCCGCGGACCACGCGACCCCTCATGGAGTACGCCCTGCCGAGCCACTTGCGCGCAAAGTCGAAATCGCCCCGCGCCAGCGCGGCACGGATTCCGCTGCTGCTCACCCTTTCCCCATCGACCATCACGGGGGAGACGACATCCACCTCGAAGCCCAGCCGTTCCCCGGCCGCCATCAGCTTCGGAGTGGTGGCCTCGCCATGGCGCCCGAACCGGAAATCGTGGCCGACCACGACGGTCGGGGCCTGCAGTTGCCGGGCAAGCATTTGCGCAAACTCCTCGCCCGACAGATTACGCAGACCCTCCCCGAAACGCAGCAGACAGACCGAATCCAGCCCGCTACGGCACAGAATCCGCCACCGCTCGCGCCAGGAAGTGAGCCGTGCCGGTGGATCCAGAGGCCTCAGGTACTCCCGGGGCATCGGCTCGAAGGTCAGCAGCATCGCCGGCGTCCGCAAACGCCTGGCATGGCCCCGCAGACGCTCGATGAGCCCCTGGTGACCGAGGTGAATGCCGTCGAAAGTCCCGATAGTGAGGACCGAGCCGCGCTGAGCATCGCCCAGGTTCTTCAGTCCGCGAATCAGCTCCATGGGCCGCTTGAGCCAGTGACGGCAAAGATTTGAATTATACGGAAAATGGCGCCCCGGGGAGCGGACCGCTTGCGCCCCGACCACACGCGCTGCGCAATTCTTCGTAGCTACATGGACGGGGTCCCGCGAAGCGGGATCCCCGTGAGAAGTTCGGGGCAGGGGCCCCGTAGATATGTCACCACCAGCGGTGGCTAGCGCGGGCTCGGCTACGGCCCCGCCTAGCGTTGACTTTCCGGGGGGGCATCAGCAGACTACCGGCCCCCGCGAAAGCGGGGATCGTTTCAACGGAGACCTCAGTAGTGGCCAACACCAAGTCCGCCGAGAAGGCGGCTCGCCAGGCAGAGAAGCATCGCGCCCGCAACGTTGCACTGCGCTCACGCATGCGCACGGCCGTTCGCAACGTCACTGCCGCAATCGCGGGTGGAAACAAGGATGCCGCTGCAGCCAGCTACAAGTCCGCTGTCCCCGTGATCGACAATCTGGTGAACAAGCAGATCATCCACCGCAATAAGGCCGCGCGACACAAGAGCCGCTTGGCTGCACGTATTCGCGCGATGCAGTAGAGGTTGTGATGAACGCCAATCCAAGGCCCCGCTGGGGCGTTCCCCCGGCTTCCGCACCCACCAGCCTCAAGCTGAAACCGGCGGCCCGCCGGCAGTATCTGCTGCAAGTGCTGCGCGGTCGCGTTCCTCGCGAGCCCGCTCCTCCAAAAACGCCATAACGGCTTCGGTCAGCTCCCGTGTCCCCTCTCCGGTCGCTCCGGAGATGAGGAAGTGCGGGCCACGGAAACGCAGGCTGCGGACGATGGCCTTCGCCCGCTTCTGAGCTTCGGGCGCAGGCAGCAGATCGCGCTTGTTCAGCACCAGCCAGCGTGGTTTCGCTGCCAGATCCCTACTGAATTTCTTCAATTCGGCGAGGATCGCGCGCGCATCGCGCACGGGATCCGCGTCCGGCTCGATCGGGGCGATGTCCACCAGATGCAGCAGAAGCCGGGTGCGCTGCAGATGCTTCAGGAAACGGATGCCCAGTCCGGCCCCCTCGGCTGCTCCCTCGATAAGACCAGGGATGTCCGCCATCACGAAACTGCGGCTCTGCCCCACATCGACGACGCCGAGATTGGGGATGAGCGTAGTGAACGGGTAGTCCGCGACTTTCGGCCGAGCCGCCGACACCGCGCGAATGAGCGTCGACTTGCCGGCGTTGGGCAGCCCCAGCAGGCCCACGTCGGCAATGAGCTTCAGCTCCAGCTCCAGCACGCGCTTCTCCCCCGGCAGTCCGGGACCGAACTGGCGCGGTGAGCGGTTCGTGCTCGACTTGAAGCGCTGATTGCCCCAGCCGCCCTTGCCGCCGCGGGCGACGAGCAGCGTCTGCCCCTCGCTCACCAGGTCGCCCAGGACTTCCTCGGTCTCAGCGTCGCGAACCGTCGTACCGATCGGTACCGGGACATACAAGTCCTCGCCACCCCGTCCGAAGCAGTCATTGCTGCTGCAAGGCTCACCGTGCTGAGCTCTGAAAGTTCGCTCGATCCGGAAATCCACGAGCGTGTTGATACCCGGCGCCGCGCGCAGGAATACGCTGCCTCCATCTCCCCCGTCGCCGCCGTCGGGGCCGCCCAACGGCACGAATTTCTCGCGCCGAAAGCTCGTGCTGCCGCGGCCGCCGTTGCCGGCGCTGACTTTCAGTCGTGCTTCGTCGACGAATTTCATGGGTGGAAACAAAAACCCCGGCCAGGCGCCGGGGATTTGCGAGAGAATGACCTCATCGAGGCGCTTCAGGCCGTTTTTGCGGCCTCAGGCTCCACCGGGACCACGCTCACGAACTGCTTTTGCGCAGTGCCCTTCGTCTGGAAGCGCACCTGCCCCGCCGTCAGGGCAAACAGCGTGTGATCGGTGCCGATTCCGACATTCGCGCCCGGGTGCACCTGCGTGCCGCGCTGGCGCACGATGATGTTACCGGCCAGCACGTGCTCGCCGCCGAAGCGCTTCACGCCAAGCCGCTTGGAGTGCGAATCGCGGCCGTTCTTGGTACTGCCGCCTGCCTTTTTGTGTG
>CAZLYG010000539.1:0-3646 GCA_964563075.1 uncultured Steroidobacteraceae bacterium
AGTTATCGAGACCCGCGGCATGCAACTCCGCCGCGGCACGCCGCGTCTCATCGGCAGAATGGATCCTGCCCAGGGCTCGCAGCTGCGGGTCGGCAAAGCTCTGCGCTCCCAGCGAGACTCGGGTGATACCGGCAGCCCGGTACTCGTCAAACCGACCTCTCTCCACCGTCCCAGGGTTCGCCTCGAGTGTCACTTCTGCCCCGTCCGCGACGCGCAAATGCCTGCGCGCCGCCGCGAGAACCCGCCCGATTGACTCGGGCGAGAACAGGCTCGGGGTGCCTCCGCCGAGAAAAATTGTGCTGACCGGGCGACCCTCGACTACCGCTGCTTGAGCCTCGAGGTCCCTTTCCAGCGCCTCGACGTAGCGAGTCTCCGACAGCTCACCGTGCAGCGTGTAGGAGTTGAAGTCGCAGTAGGGGCACTTCCGTACGCACCACGGGAAGTGAACGTAGAGCGACAGGGGGGGTAGGGGGGAGCCAGGAACCATGTCCTATCCTAATACGGCCAATACGCCAGCTACGTCCGGCCCGGATCTGCGCGGGCCGCGAGCTTTGCCACGAGCTCCCTGAGTGCCTGCCCACGGTGGCTGACGGCGTTCTTGTCTGCTGGGGAGAGCTGGGCGGCGGTCCGGCTACCGCCCTCGACCAGAAAGATCGGATCGTATCCAAACCCACCCGCCCCCCGGGGCTGCAGGGCGATCTCGCCTTCCCACGACCCTTGCGCAATCAGGGGAGTGGAGTCGTCTGCACCATCTACCAGCACAATGACACACCGATATCGGGCTGAACGTTTCGCTGGCGGAACATTGTGGAGTTCCCGAAGCATCTTCTCCAGGTTGTCGCGGTCACTGGCGCCTTGCCCGGCGTAGCGCGCGGAATAAACGCCCGGGCGACCGCCGAGCGCGTCTACTTCGATCCCGGAGTCATCGGCCAGAGCCGGCAGGCCCGCGATCCGCGCCGCGTGACGTGCCTTCAGCAGCGCATTCGCAACGAAGGTGGTCCCCGTCTCCGGCGGAGTCTCTATGCCGAAGGCACTCTGTGCACTCAGCTTCAGCCCCAGTGGAGCCAGCAGAGCCTCGAGCTCACGAAGCTTGCCCGGGTTGCCACTGGCGAGAACGATCTGCTTCACGGCGTCATGACGCCGGGCGGGCACGCCCCTTAGCCGCGGGCGCGCCGCCCGAGGCAGCAGGAAGGGCTTCGAGCGTCTGCATCTGCAAAGCAAACAGCTGGGCAGTACCCGACGCCGCGAGATTGAGCATGGCGTCGAGCTCGTGCCGCCGAAAGGCATGCCCCTCGGCCGTACCCTGAATCTCGACGAACGCGCCCCCGTTGTTCATGACGACGTTCATATCGGTTTCCGCCTGCGAGTCCTCCACGTAGTCCAGGTCGAGCACTGGAGTACCCTGGACGATGCCCACGGAGACCGCCGCGACCTGGCCATGAATGGGATTAGTCGCGAGCGCGCGGCGCTCGAGAAGCCTCTCGCAGGCTTCGGCCAGAGCAACGTAGCCGCCCGTGATGGACGCCGTCCGGGTTCCGCCGTCGGCCTGAAGAACGTCGCAGTCGATCGTCACGGTCCGCTCGCCCAGCCCTTTCAGATCCACGACCGCGCGCAGCGATCGTCCTATCAGGCGCTGGATCTCCTGCGTACGTCCGCTCTGCTTACCCTTGGCTGCTTCTCGCGCCGAGCGTGTGTGAGTGGCGCGCGGCAACATTCCGTACTCAGCTGTCACCCAGCCTTGGCCTTTCCCGCGCAGAAACGGCGGCACCGATTCCTCCACGCTGGCCGTGCAGAGCACCCGCGTGTCGCCAAACTCCACGAGCACCGAACCCTCGGCATGTTTGGTGAAATGACGCGTGAAGCTCACGCGCCGCAGCTCGTCGGGACTGCGACCGCTCGCTCTTGTCATAGGATGTCCTCGAGTGACTAGCCGAGCCAGCGGAGCGCGGCAGCAGTAGTGTTGTCGCTTGCTGTCCCCGCCCGGCTCACCGCGCGCTCGCCGAGCTCGAGCAGCTTCTGGCGCAAAGGTGCTTCCGACGGAGCCAGCTCCGCAGCAATCTCCGAGTCCTTCAGCCCGCCCCACATACCGTCCGTGCACAGGAACAGCACGTCCTGCGGCAAGAGCGGTCGCCGCCGGGTCAGGGTCATATCAGGCAGGATCGGGTCGCCCCCAAGGCAGCATTCCACGAAGTTGCGCTGCGGATGAGTCTGCGCCTGTTCGGCCGTGATCAGGCCCTCTCTGAGCAACAGCTCCACGTGGCTGTGATCCCGCGTGCGCGTGAGCAGAGAGCCGTGTCGGAAGTGATAGATGCGGCTGTCGCCGACGTGCGCCCACCAAGCCGCTCCCTGCTGTACCAGGCAGACCGCGCAGGTCGCTCGGGGTCGATGCTCGATGGGCAGATGGGCACCGAGCTTCACGACCTCTTCGTGTGCTCTACCGAGCGTGAGGTGCAGAAAGCCAAGCGGATCGAACAGCGGTTGCGGCGTGTGCCAAAACGCCTCCACGATGGCCTGCTGCGACACCTCCGCCGCTTTCGCGCCGTTGGCGTGCCCGCCCATCCCATCGACCACGACCAGCAACGAGGCGTACTCCGCCGTTGCCACGGTCACCCTGTCCTGGTTCTCCTCGCGACCGCCAAGGAGGCTGATATCGGCGTACTCCACCCGCAAGAACAAATCCGCGCATCTGTTAGACTGGGCGTGCTTTATATCACCCTGACGCTTCCCGAGCGTAGTTCCCGCCACGCTTGCCGAGGCAATGAAGCCCGAACAAGCGAGATTCGCAGCGAATGATTGCCAGCATGACCGGTTTTGCGCGGCGCGAGGTCACCGGCGCCTGGGGGTCACTCGTCTGTGAGCTGCGCAGCGTCAACCACCGCTTCCTCGAGCCCGGTTTCCGGCTTCCCGATGAGCTGCGCTCGGCCGAGCCTGACTTCCGCCAGCGCCTGGCGCGCGAGCTGAGGCGTGGCAAGGTCGACTGCACGATCAGCTTCCGCCGCGCACAGGGGGCGGAAACGACCTTGGAAGTCGACGCGCAGGCACTGAATCGCCTCCTCGAGCGCGTCCGTGAGGTCACCAAGGAGCTTTCACAGCCTGCCGTGAACGTCCTCGACGTCCTGCGGTGGCCGGGCGTTCTGCGCGATGACACCGACGTCGGCGAGGAGGTCCTGGCGGCGGCTCAGTCGCTCTTCGGCAGTACCCTCAAAGACCTCGTAGCCGCACGCGCGCGCGAGGGTGAGCGCCTGCGCGAGCTTCTGGAAGCGCGTTGCGTCGGATTGGAGGGGCTCGTCGCGAACGTGCGCGCGCGGCTTCCCGAGGTCCACGCGCGCATTCGCGGCAAGCTGAAGGAGCGCCTCGCCGAGCTGCAGGCGAACATCGACCGCGACCGCCTCGAGCAGGAGCTCGCGCTGCTGCTGCAGCGCCTGGATGTCGACGAGGAGCTCGACCGCCTGACCGGTCACATCGTGGAGATCCGCCGCGTCATCAACGGCAGCGAGGCCGCCGGCCGGCGGCTCGATTTCCTCATGCAGGAGCTCAATCGCGAGGCCAACACGCTGTCATCGAAGTCGCAGGACCTGGAGACCACGCGCGGCGCCGTCGACATGAAGGTCATCATCGAGCAGATGCGCGAGCAGGTGCAGAACGT
>CAZLYG010000540.1:0-3643 GCA_964563075.1 uncultured Steroidobacteraceae bacterium
AATAGGACCGCGGTGCCTTAACTACGCGCGGCTCAGCGCTTCAGATGCTCATCCAGCCAGGAGAGCACCGTGTGGTACCAGAGCACGCTGTTGGCGGGCTTCAACACCCAGTGGTTCTCATCAGGAAAAAGCACCAGGCGGCTTTCGATCCCACGGCGTTGTAACGCCGTGAAGGCTGCGATCCCCTGGCTGTAGGGAATGCGGAAGTCCTGCTCGCCGTGGAACACGAGCATCGGCGTACGCCACTGGGCGACGTAATCCACGGGGTTGAACTTCTCGTAATTGGCCGGGTTGTCGTACTGCGTGCCGCCGTTCTCCCATTCCACGAACCACAGCTCATCCGTGGAGTAGTACATCATCCTCTGATCGAACACGCCGTCATGATTGACGATGCACTTGAAGCGCTCGGGCCAGTTGCCTTCGATCCAGTTCATCATGTAGCCGCCGTAAGAGGCGCCCAGCGCACACGCCCGCTCGCCATCCATCCATGGGTACTTCTGCAGCGCCGCGGCCAGGCCTTTCTGCAGATCGACGAGCGGCTTGCCGCCCCAGTCCTTGCTGATGGAGTCGGTGAATGCCTGTCCGTAGCCGGGTGAGCCGTGGAAGTCGATCATCACCACCGCGTAGCCGCCGCCGGCGAAGGCTTCGGCGTTCCAACGATAGGTCCACTCGTTGCCGAAGCTGGACTGCGGGCCGCCGTGAACGACGAAAGCCACCGGATAACGCTGTCCCGGCCGAAAGCCATAAGGCTTCACGACATACCCGTACACGGTCTCGTCGTTCCAACCAGGAAAGCTGAACTGCTCGAAGTCACTCAGGGCGCGGGCACCCAGCAGCTCGTGGTTCACGTCCGTCAGCCGCCGTGGCGTGCCACCCTGCACGGGCACTGAGAACAGATCGTCGGGTGCGCGCAGGCTGGCCCACGCGAACACCACCGAATCGTTGGTAGCGACATAGTCGTCGACTTCGCCCGTGCCCACCAGCTTGCGCGGGGTGCCCTTCGCAGGATCGACCGAGTACAGCGCCGTCTGACCCAGGTCGCTCGTCGTGGCGAGCAGGTGCCGCCCGTCCGGCGTGACTCCGAGCTTCTCGACCGAACGGTCCCAGGAGCGAGTCAGCGCGCGGGCGGCCCCGGTGCGCGCGTTCCTGATCACGATATGGAAGCGGTCGGACTCGAATCCCGGCCTATCCTGGGCGCGCCAGGCGAGATCGCCATTGCGCAGGAACACCGGCTGCGCATCCCAGGCGGGGTTGTCCGCCGTCAGGTCCTGCGGCGCCGCGCCGCCGCGGGCAGGCACCTGAAACAAGTCGAAGTTGGTCGACCAGGGCTCGGTGTGTCCGGCGACCCGGGCCGAGAAAACCAGCGTGTTGCCATCGGGGCTGAAGGCGTAATCGCTGTCATCGCCGTCGGGCTTGGAGGGAATGTCCGCATCGAGAGTCTTCGACAGGTCCACCGGGATGTTCGCCTTGCCGTCGGCATCCAGGGCCGCGCTGAAGAGGTGTGAGCGTGTGCCCTCGCTCCAGGTGTCCCAGTGACGGATGAACAGCCGGTCGTAGGAGCGGCCGCTGGATTTGTCCTTGTGGCGCGCATCGAGCTTCTCCCGAGTGCAGGTGAGCAGCTCGCAATCCGGGACTACCTCCATCGACAGGGCGAGGCGATTGCCCGCGGGCGACACCTTCAGCGAAGTCACGTCCAACGGATAGTTCGTCACCTGCACGCTCTCGCCGCCGTCGAACGGAAGGCGCCAGACCTGCGAGGTGCCCGAGCGAGTGGAAAGAAAGTAGAGGCTGCGGCCGTCAGGCGCCCAGCGTGGGCTGGAGTCGTTCGCGGGGTTCTGCGTGAGCTGCCGGGGCTGTCCGTTCTTGGCGCGCAGATCGAGCAGCCAGATGTCCGTGCGGCCTTTGTTGGCGTCGATGTCGGTTTCCCGCAGCACGAAAGCAACGTAGCGGCCGTCCGGCGAGAGTTGCGGATCGCTGAGCCGTTTCAGGCGCACGAGATCCTCGACGGTCAGGGGAGGCAGCGGGTCTGCCGGAGATCCGGAGGCGGCGAGGGCAAGTCCCGGGAACGCGGCCGCGACAGACAGGGCAAGCAGCAGACGAGCAGGCATGGGGAGCTCCGACGTCGAGGAAGCCGGGCATTTTACCCGGCCCTGTCGGGCCTCGCCCGTCCGGGCCGCTCTTTCGGCCGTTGTCGGGATTAGTGCAGTTGGCCTCAGCCGACCTCGCTGCTGGGGATTTTCCACGGTTCACCCTGAGCGGCCCGTACCCAGTCCTGCAGCGCGGCGTCCTCGAGCGCGGTCGCCAGATACCAGCGGGCGGTCTCAGAAACCTGTGCTCCGTACGTCTTGAAGCGCAGGACGACGGGCGCGTACATGGCATCGGCGATGGAGTATTCGCCGAACAGCCAGGGCCCACCGGCGCCGAAGCGGCGCCGACAGTCATTCCATATCTCATCGATACGATCGATATCCTCCTCCAGTCCCGGGGTCATCGGCGTGCGCCGGTTGCGAGCGCGCGCATTCATGGGCCACTCCATTCGCAAGTTGACGAATCCCGAATGCATCTCGCAGCACACCGAACGCGCGACCGCGCGCGCGTGGCGATCCTTGGGCCACCCGCCGCAGGCGAGCTCGGCGGTGTATTCACAAATCGCGAGCGAATCCCACACGCACACCGTCCCGTGCCGCAGCACGGGGACACGGCCGCTCGGCCCGTATTTCTCGACCTGCTCCTTGAATTCGGGCGTGTCCAGCGGGATCAGCACCTCATCGAACGGGATTCCCAGATGCTTCAGCAGCATCCACGGACGCAGCGACCAGGAGGAATAGTTTCTATTGCCGATGACCAGAGTCAGTTCGGGCATGAGCGTCGACCTCGATTGGCTCCAGGATCATACCCCTTGTCGCGGGCGGCCGCGTCCGGCCCGACTGCCGCGCTTCAGTGGTAGCGCGGCAATCCCAACACGCCGCTATCCGCGGCACGGGCGCGCAGGTCTGCCGCACCCTCGCGCTCATGTATTAGCAGTGTACGGGCTCCGCTGCCAGCGGGTGCGCTTGCCAAAAGAACGTGAACAGGGCATGAATCCAGCGACTTTGATCACGGAATCCGGACGGTTTCCGGGGTGAACTTTATCCGCGGATGGCCGTTCTATTCAAACGGGGGCTACCAGAAAGGGGACCTCGGACATGACTGACAGTACGCGCGTGGTGCCGGTGGCGAACCTGCGGGAGTTCTTCAAAGACTCCCTGCACGGGGCGCTGCAGAAGCAGCAGCTCGAAGTGGAAGATCAGACAGAGCATTACGTCGTCAATCTGCTCACCCTGTTTGCGCGCTCCGAAGCACTCTACGAGCGTACGCCGGAGGGCACGCGCCTCAAACCTCTTGCTCTGATGCTTGCCGAAGCACTCGAGGCGCGCTCCGAAGGCGACCGCAATCGCGGCTTGCAGCGGCTCGGCGACGTGTCATTGTTCGTCGCGGGATTCTTTGCGCGCAGCTTCGCGCGCAAGCTCATCGACGTCGATTACTACATCGCCATGGGTGGCCGGGCGTATGCGACGCTCGGAGACGCACTTTCGCGAGGCCGCGGCAAGGTGCTCGGCAACGTGTTCGCCGAGCTGTCCGACAAGTTCCAGCCGCTCGTGGA
>CAZLYG010000541.1:0-3636 GCA_964563075.1 uncultured Steroidobacteraceae bacterium
GATACGCACGCTCGGGCTCGACCCGGTCCGGATGCTCGCCATCCCCCGGATCCTCGCGGCCATGGTCGTGACGCCCTTGCTCGGGTTGTTCTGCACCGGCGCCGGGCTCCTAGGCGGCTTCGTCGTCATGGCGTCGCTCGGCTACGGGTTCCGGCTCTACGTCGAGCAGGTCCGATGGGCCGTCACGACGGCGAGCTTCCTTCTCGGCCTCTCCAAGGGTGTCGTGTTCGGCTTCGTCGTCGGAGCCGCCGGCTGCGCCCACGGTCTCAGGACCGAAGCCGGGCCGGGAGCCGTGGGCGTCAGCACGACCCGGGCGGCGGTCTCCGCGATCGGGTGGATCATCTTCGTCGACGGGGTCTTCGCGTACGTCTGGTTCGCGTGCGGGAAGTGAGCGAATGAGCGATCCCATCCTGCGGGCCGAGGGCCTCGTCCTCAGGTACGGGGCGACGACCATCCTCGAGGAGACGAGCTTCGACATAGCGCGCGGCGAGATCTTCGTGATCGCGGGCGCGTCGGGCTCGGGGGGCGTGCGGGACCCGAGCGCATTGCGCGCCGGATCGGCGATGTGAGCGCGGCGGGCTAGGCGGCGTGGGCGCCCCCGCGCACCTCAGGGCGTCGGCCGTATTCGCGAGTCGGCGGTCAGTTCCAGGAGGTCCAGTTCCTCTTCGGCTGCATGAAACGCGTCGTCGCCAATGATGGAGCGCTCCCGCAGGTCCATCAACACCTGTCGTTGCGCATGTACGGCGCGCCGCTGGATCTCCGACAGACCTGCGGCGGGTTGTGCTGATGGCGCAGCGTCATCACCCAGGCGCAGCCGCGCCTCGTAGTCCCTTCGCAGGGTCTCAATCGAAGGATGGGCTTTCTGTTCGGCGAGAATGCGGAGTGCAACGCGCGCGGTTTCGACGCGAGCAATCCTGACCTCGCGCTCCACAGAGCCGTCGTCCTTCAGTCTCATCAGCAACAGCAGTGGCCGCATGGTCATGCCTTGCACCACCAGCGTGAACAGGACGACGCAGAAGGCACACAGGATCGCCAGGTCGCGGAAAGGAAACGCGCCGGACGGAGACCCATCGGGCAGAGCCAACGCCGCGGCAAGTGTGACGATCCCACGCATTCCGCACCAGCCGATCACGATGCTGCCGCGAAAATTCGCCACCCGACTGGCATCCCCTTGCGCAGCCGCCCACCATCTCACGATAGCCGTGTGCGACATCACCCAGACGATGCGGACCACCACCACGGTCAGGCAGACCGCACCGGCGCACAAAGCGTACGTTCGCCAATCCGAACCATGCATTCGGGCGAGAATGGTGCGCAGCTGCAGACCAATGAGAACGAACGCGAGCACGTTCAACACGAATACGACGACTTCCCACACCGCGTAAGAGGAGATGCGGTGGCGCGCGTCCGTTCGGCCGGGTGCGCGGCGCGCAAGCGTCATTGCGTAGCTCACGACGGTCAGAATGGCCGACAGGTCCAGGCGGTCGGCAAGAATCCAAACGCCAAAAGTGGCGACGAATTGCAGCAGCACCGAGATGGGAATGTCGTCCACGCGGGACGTGAGCCACAGGTAGGCGCGCGCAAGTACGATTCCTGCGATGACACCACCCCCACACGTCACCAGAAAAATCGGTACGACACTCCAGCCGGAGACTGCGCCTGTCATTGCTGCCGCTAGGGCAAGGCGGAAGACGAGCAGGGCGCTCGCATCGTTGAACAGGCTCTCGCCCTCCAGCACCACCAGGAGCCGGTGTGGAGGCTGCAGGCGGCGCAATACGGCCGTGGCCGCGGAAGCGTCCGAAGGTGCAACGATGGCACCAAGCGCGACCGCGACGGCCCACGACATCTCCGGCACGACTTTGCGTGCGATGAGAGCAACTGCACCAATGGTGAGCGCGACCATGGCGAGCGCGAGGCTCACCACCGGCACCAGGTTCGCCTTCAGATCCCGCGGAGAAGCATCGAACGCAGCATCGAGAAGCACAGGCGCAACGAAGAGTGCGAGCGCAAGCTGAGGATCGAGGGTCACCTGCGGCGTGCCCGGAAGCAAGGCGAGCGCCGCGCCAGCGAGTGCCAGCAGTGCCGGATAAGGTACGGCCAGCCGGTCCGCCCACAAGGCGAGCACGGCGCCGACCAGCAGCAGGACGATGACCAGTTCAAAGAGGATCATCGTGCGACTTTAGCGCAATGCATAGCGGCAGTGAGCGTAGGGCCCAGGGTGGGGGGGTGGGACGCCGTTCACTCGCCGACCCTGCTCTTTGCAGTTAACATGAGCGCCGCGCAGCGAGCGCCCATTTCCGACGAGGCCGGTGTGACAGCGAAGATCATCGATGGGAAGGCAGTGGCAGCCAGGATCCGCCAGGACTGCAGGCAGCGTGTGAACGCGCTGCGGGAAAGCGGCGTGGTCCCGGGGCTCGCCGTCATTCTCGTCGAGGGCAATCCGGCTTCCGCGGTCTATGTGGCGAGCAAGATCAAGGCGTGCGGGGAGGTGGGCGTGCGCTCCTTCCGCATCGATTTCCCCAACACGGTCGCGACGGAGCAGCTGCTCGAGGCCATCGAACGCCTCAACAACGACCCGGCCGTGCACGGAATTCTCGTGCAGTTGCCGCTACCGCCGCAGGTGGACATGCGCAGGGTGCTGGGTTGCATCGCTGCGACGAAGGACGTCGACGGCTTTCATTTGTACAACGTGGGCGCGCTCGTTGCGGGCAACACCGTGTTTCCGCCATGCACGCCCTATGGTGTCGTGAAGATGCTCGAAACCGAGAGCATCCCCGTCGAGGGACGCAACGTCGTCGTCGTCGGTGCGAGTAACATCGTGGGCAAGCCGATGGCGCTCATGCTGATGCAGCGCGAGGCCACGGTCTGCATCTGCCACGCCAAGACGCGCGATCTGGCGCAGTTCACCATATTGGCCGATATCCTCGTCGTCGCCGCCGGCCGTCCGAACCTCATCGTTGCGCAGATGGTGAAGACAGGGGCCGTCGTCATCGATGTCGGTATCAACCGCCTTCCCAATGGCAAGCTGGTAGGCGACGTCGATTTCGAGGGTGTGCGGCAGAAGGCTTCCTACATCACACCCGTCCCCGGCGGCGTTGGACCTATGACGGTCACGATGCTGCTGGTCAACACCATTTCCTCCGCGGAGCGCCACTTCACGGCCCCGACGGAGGGTCCGGTGCCCGAGCTGGGCTGAAGTGCGGCGCGCCTGCCGGCGCGCCACGTTGGAATTGGGCCCCGGGCGCAGCTTGGGCGGCGCAGGTGCCTCCGCTGCGGCCACCGGTTTTGCAATACTCTTGGCGGATGTGGTTTCACCCCACGCACTCGTCTGCGCCTCTGCTGGTCACACTCGCCTACGCCATCATCGGACTCGTTACGTCGATTCACGCGCTGCTCACGAAGCCCGATCCGCGCAGTGCCCTGGCCTGGATGAGTGTCGCATGGCTGCTTCCCTTCGGAGGCCCGCTGCTGTACGCGCTGTTCGGCATCAACCGGGTGAAGCGGCCTCGGGTCGGCCGCCCATGGCTCGAGCCCCACAGCCCGGCGGAATCGAGAGGCATCGCCACGGCGGGCCGCGCGGACCTAGTGTCCTGTCCCGTTAATTCGTGATGAGAGGCGCTCAAGTTTTCCGAGGAT
>CAZLYG010000542.1:0-3620 GCA_964563075.1 uncultured Steroidobacteraceae bacterium
ACATGAGACGCGCGTGCAGTCCCATCTGCATCTCACCCATCTCGCCCTCGATCTCGGCCTTCGGCGTAAGCGCCGCGACCGAGTCGATGACCACGACATCCACCGCGCTGGAGCGCACGAGCATGTCGGTGATCTCGAGCGCCTGCTCCCCCGTATCCGGTTGCGACACGAGCAGGTCCGTGATGTTCACGCCCAACTTCTCGGCGTACGTCGGATCGAGTGCGTGCTCGGCATCCACGAACGCCGCAGTGCCGCCTGCGCGCTGCACCTCGGCGATCACCTGGAGAGTAAGCGTCGTCTTACCCGAGGACTCCGGACCGTAGATCTCGATGACACGGCCGCGCGGCAAGCCGCCAATGCCGAGCGCGATGTCCAGTCCGAGTGACCCCGTCGAGACGCCCTCGATGTCGTAGGTTTCGGGTGCGTCCCCGAGACGCATGACGGAGCCTTTGCCGAATTGTTTCTCGATCTGACCCAGAGCGGCGGCAAGCGCCTTCTTGCGGTTCTCTTCCATCGGGTGGGTTCCTGCGCGGTCGAAACAGCAGGTCAGAATTATCCCACAAAGATCCGCGTGTGGGTGGCTGAAAACAACTGTATTTCTAAGCTTTTTTCACTCAATCGGCGCTTTAGCCAGTAGCCATGATTCGACCACACTGTATAAAGCACCGCTCGCTGCTGTGCGACTCTCGATCAAACTGAATCCTGTGAACCGCCATGACACGGGGCGCAGGCAAAGGTTCCAATCGCTTCGCCGCGGAACTTTGCGCGCCAGTGTGACATGCGCGCGGAAGGGCTTGAGATCTGGAGTAAAACCCGCAGCCACCAGATCCAGTTTCAGCGCGGCTGCGAGTGAGGCAGCATCGCGGGCACTCGCGACGTCGCGCCCTTCACCGTCACTCGCAAGCATGGGATCACAATCGCGCCTGACATTCGCGCGTGCCTCGGGTGCAAGCCGCGAAGGCACCGCGCATAACACCTGCGCCTTCTTCCAGTACTCCACACGATCGAACACGATCCGCAGCGGCGGACGGGCAGCACCGGACGCAGCGACGCGGTGCGCAATCGCCGCAAGCTCCCCCACTCTCGCCTCGGAAACCGATCCCAGGAAAGCCAGCGTGACATGCAGATTCGTATCCGGCACCGCGCGCGCGCCGCTGTCGTGAACGAATTCCCGCGCCGCACCGGCTATCGCGCCCTGCTGTTCGGCCGAGGGCCACAGCGCGAAAAAAAGACGACGCGAAGTCGGGCTCACATCCGCGGCAGCTCCAGATCCAGGATCAGCTGCAACGCGTACTCCACGGTGCGACGGCGCACCGACTCCCGGTCGCCCGGGAATTGCTCCCTCTTCGCGATCTGCTCGAGACCCTGCCCGCGGCTGACGGCCAGCCCGAACCACACCGTGCCCACCGGCTTGTCCGGCGTACCGCCATCGGGGCCGGCTATCCCGCTCACCGAGACGGCGACCTGGGCACCGGCGACCCGTAGAGCGCCCGCTGCCATCTCCCGAACAGTGGGTTCGCTCACGGCGCCATATTTTTGCAGCGTCTGCCCGGAGACACCCAGGTCGCGCACCTTCGCCGCATTCGAGTAGACGACATAGCCGCACTCGAACCAGTCCGAGCTGCCCGGAACATCCGTGATGACTTTGGAGATCCAGCCGCCAGTGCAGGATTCAGCCGTGGCCAGGCGGTAGCGTGCGGCCAGCAAGTGGCGAGCGAGGCGTTCGGCCAGGCTCAGAAGGGCTGCATCGGTGGGCATCGGCGAAGGCTACCGCCGATCGACTGGCGAGTCTCTCTCTACTTGGCCGGCTCGGCTCCCTCACCCACTTCTTCGGTGGTACGTCGCGGCTGAACCTTGAATAAGCGCAGTACCGCGACGAAGAACACAGGGACGAGGAACACCGCAAGAGCCGTCGCGGTCAGCATGCCGCCCACGACGCCCGTCCCGATCGCGTTCTGCCCGCCGGAGCCTGCGCCACTGGCAAGCGCCAGCGGCAGCACGCCGAATACGAAAGCGAGGGAGGTCATCAGGATCGGCCGCAATCGCTGCCGGGCAGCCTCGACTGCAGCGTCGGCAAGGGGAAGGCCACGTTCGTAGCCCTCCTTCGCGAACTCGACGATCAGAATGGCATTCTTCGCCGACAGACCGATGGTCGTGAGCACCCCCACCTGGAAGTAGACATCGTTGGCAAGCCCACGGGAGAGCGTCGCGAGCACCGCCCCGATGACCCCCAGTGGCACGACGAGCAACACGGCTGCGGGAATCGACCAGCTCTCGTAGAGCGCAGCCAGGCAGAGGAATACGACGGCGAGCGACAGAACGTAGAGCAGCTCGGCTTTCGAGCCTGCCTGCTTCTCCTCGTACGACAATCCGGTCCACTCGTAGCCGATCTGCGGCAGCTTCGCGAGCAGCCGCTCCATGGCCGCCATCGCCGCGCCGGTGCTCTGCCCGGCTGCGGGGGCGCCGAGGATCTCGATCGAGGGTACGCCGTTATAGCGCTCCAGCTTGGGCGAGCCGGTGACCCAGTGGCCGGTGGCGAAGGCGGAGAACGGCACCATCTGGCCGGCACCGTTGCGCACGTACCAGCTCTCCAGATCCTGGGGCAACATGCGGGACGAAGCATCTCCCTGGATGAAGACGCGCTTCACGCGGCCACGGTCGAGGAAGTCGTTGACGTACGAGGAGCCCCACGCGGAGGCGATCGTGTCGTTGATGTCGGAGACGGTGATGCCGAGCGCGCTCGCCTTCTCCCGATCGATCGCGATGCGGTACTGGGGCTCATCGTCCAGCCCGTTGGGTCGCACGGCCACCAGCGTCGGGTCCTTGGCCGCCAGGTCCACCAGTTCGTTGCGCGCCTGCATGAGCCTGGCGTGCCCGATACCCGTGCGATCCTCCAACTCCAGGTCGAAGCCGGTCGCATTGCCGAGCTCGAGTGCCGCCGGCGGGGCGAAGCCGACGATCACCGCCTCCTGCGAATGGCCGAAATGTTTCGTCAGGCGATCGGCAATGGCCTGCACCTTGTTGCGGGCGCCGCGCCGCTCGTCCCAGGGCTTGAGCTTGATGAATGCAAGCCCGGCGTTCTGCCCATGGCCGCCGAAGCTGAAGCCCCTGACTTCCAGTACACCGTCGACCGCCTGCCCCTCATCGTTCAGCAGGTACCGCGTGACCTCATCCAACACCGCGACGACGTGCTGTCCGGTAGCTCCCGGCGGAGCGGTGATCTGCACGAACATCATTCCCTGGTCCTCGTCGGGCAGGAATCCACCCGGGAGCCGGGAATAGCCGAAGGCCAGGACGGCCACGATCAATGCCAGCACGATGAACGAGCGTCCCGGCCGGCGCAGCAGCAGGCCCAGCCCGCGGCTGTGAAAGGACTGCGTGCGCGCGAACAAACGGTTGAAAGCCCCGAACACGCCCCGCTGCGACTGGTGGTGGTCGATCTGGGTCCGCTTCAGCAGCGTCGCGCACAGGGCGGGCGTAAAGATCAGCGCGACCAGGATCGACAGTGAGACCGAGGCGACGATGGTCACGGAAAACTGCCGATAAATCACGCCGCTCGAGCCGCTGAAGAACGACATCGGCAGGAACACGGCGATCAGCACCAGGCCGATGCCGACGAG
>CAZLYG010000543.1:0-3611 GCA_964563075.1 uncultured Steroidobacteraceae bacterium
TGTGGCGGCACCCACTGCCAGCCTGCACTTCGATGCCGCACTGGTGGGGGAGATCGAAGCGCGAGGTGTGCAGCGCACGCTCGTAACCCTGCATGTGGGCGCGGGGACCTTCCAGCCCGTGCGGGCGGAAAATCTCGATTCCCATATCATGCACTCGGAGAGTGTTTCTGTCGGTGCGTCCGCTTGTGAGGCGATCACGCGAGCGCGTCAGTCCGGAGCGCGCGTCATCGCTGTGGGCACGACCGTAGTACGCGCATTGGAGTCTGCTGCCCTGCAGGCAACACCGTTGCAACCCTGGACTGGAGAGACACGCCTGTTCATTCGCCCCGGATTTCGCTTTCAGGTCATCGACGCCGTGCTGACCAACTTCCATCTGCCCGAGTCGACATTGCTCATGCTGGTCTGTGCGCTCGGGGGCCGCGAGCGCGTGCTCGCCGCCTACGAGCACGCGGTGCGGTCGCGATATCGGTTTTTCAGCTATGGCGATGCCATGTTCGTGACGGTAGGCCCGTGAGGCCGGCATTCGAAGTCCTCGCGACCGATGGCGCGGCGCGGATCGGCCGTCTGAGCCTGGCGCACGGGCTCATCGAGACGCCGGCGTTCATGCCCGTAGGTACCTACGGCACGGTGAAGGCCATGTCGCCCGAGGAGCTCGAAGGGCTCGGCGCCCAGATCATTCTGGGCAACACCTTCCACCTGTTGCTGCGCCCGGGGCCGCAGATCATCGCCGCCCATGGCGGGCTGCACTCCTTCATGCACTGGCAACACCCGATCCTGACGGATTCGGGTGGATTTCAGGTCTTCAGTCTGAAGAGCCTGCGCAAGATCACGGAGGAGGGGGTGCGCTTCCGCTCGCCCGTGGATGGGGCGGAGGTGCGGTTGACGCCCGAGGATTCCATGGACGTGCAGCTGCAACTGCGCTCGGACGTCGCGATGGCGTTGGATGATTGCACGCCCTATCCGGCGACGGAGGCGCAGGCGCGCGAGTCGATGGAGCGCTCCATGCGCTGGGCGGCCAGGAGCCACGCGCACTACTACCGCGGCGCGGCACAGCCTCCCGGGGGGCTGTTCGGTATCGTGCAGGGAGGCATGCACTCCCCCCTGCGCCTGGCTTCTCTGGAGTCGTTGCTGAAGCTCGATTTTCCCGGTCTCGCCGTGGGCGGGCTGGCAGTAGGTGAGCCGGAGGAGGAGCGGCTGCGTATCCTGGAAAGCCTGGTTCCGCACATGCCGCAGGACCGCCCCCGTTACCTCATGGGGGTCGGGCGTCCCGAGGACATCGTGGCGGCGGTCTCGCGCGGCATCGACATGTTCGACTGCGTCATGCCCACGCGCCACGCCCGCAACGGCCACCTGTTCACCTCTACGGGGGTGATCAACATCCGCAACAGCGCTCACCAGGCCGACCTGGGACCGGTCGACCCCACCTGTTCCTGCTATACCTGCCGGCACTACAGCCGTGCCTACCTGCGCCACCTCGACCGCTGCAATGAGATCCTGGGGGCGCGTCTGAACACCCTGCACAACCTGCACTTCTATCTGCAGCTGATGGCCGCCATCCGGGCAGCGATCGCCGCGGGAGGGTTCTCGGCCTGGGCGGCGGCCTACCTGACGGGCAGGCGGGAGGCGGCGGGCGCTGTGGCATAATGCCGCCCCCCACCGTCCGGTGGGTGTTTCGCAGGTGCATGCATGAATGGTCTGATTCCTGAAAGCTGGGCGCAGGGAGCCACGGCGGCCCCGGGGCCGGCCGGGAGCCCGTACGGCTTCATGTTCATGATGGTGGCGTTCGTCATCATCTTCTACTTCATGCTCATCCGGCCGCAGCAGAAAAAAGCGAAGGAGCACCAGGCCATGCTCTCGAAGCTTTCCGCCGGCGATGAGGTGGTCACCACGGGCGGTATCCTCGGACGGATCGTCGAAGTCGGCGATGCATTCGTGACGGTCGAGGTCGCCGATGGCGTGCGCCTGAAGGTGCAGAAGGTGCAGGTGGCCTCGCTGATGCCCAAGGGCACCCTGAAAAGCGCCTGACCATGCTCGAGTACGCACGCTGGAAATACATTCTCATCGCCGTCGTCCTGGCGCTGGCGTTCCTGTTCGCCGTGCCGAACCTGTTCGGAGACGATCCGGCGATGCAGATTGCCAACAAGGATCATTCCCCCATGACCACGGCCGCGGCCAGTGCCGTGGAGAGCTATCTGAAGCAGAAGCAGGTCCCCTTCGAGACGAGTTATCTCGAGAGCGGCCACATGATGGTGCGGTTCGCCAACGTGACGGATCAGCTCAGGGCGCGGGATGTGATCGCCGACAACCCGCAGTTCAAGGACGCCTACATCACGGCCATGTCGTTCGCGCCGCGCACTCCGGCCTTCCTGCGGAAGTTGGGACTGAAGCCGATGGCACTCGGCCTGGACCTGCGCGGCGGGTTGTATCTGCTCTACCAGGTCGATCTCAATAGCGCCGTCAGTCAGCTTCTGGATGGCTACGCGCAGGACGCGCGCCATGCCCTGACGGCTGCGAACATCCAGTACAAGGATGTCACTGTCGCGGGCGCGGGGAGCAACGGGCCTGACTCGGTGCGCATCGTGCTGGCCCCGGGTGTCGATGCCGACAACGCGCGCAAAGCGCTCAACACCGCGCTGCAGGGAGTCAGCTTCACTACGCAGAGTCTCCCGGGAGGCGGGGAGGCGCTGGTGGCAACGCTCAGCCCTCAGACGATCCGCGAGCGCCAGGACTATGCGATCCAGCAGAACATCACGACGCTGCGCAACCGTGTGAACGAGCTGGGCGTCTCCGAGCCCATCGTGCAGCGCCAGGGGCTGAACCGGATCAACGTGCAGCTGCCGGGCGTGCAGAATTCCGCCGAGGTGAAGAACCTGCTGGGCCGGACCGCCACCCTGGAGTTCCGCCTGGAGGATGAGGAGCACAATCCGATCGAAGCCGCGGAGACCGGCCACGTGCCGATCGGCTCGAAGCTCTACACGCACACGCGCATCGGCCGTCCCATTCTCCTGAAGCGGGAAATCATCGCGACCGGCGATCAGCTCACCAGCGCAACGACCAGCCAGACGCAGAACGGTCCGGCGGTCTCCATCAAGCTCGATGCGCGTGCCGGCCAGTCGATGCTGAAGACCACCCGCGTCAACGTGGGTCATCACATGGCGGTGGTGCTCATCGAGAAGCATGCCGAGACCACTCAGGTGAACGGCAAGCCGGTGACGCGTTACGTGACCGATGAGAACGTCATCAACGACGCCACCATCCAAGGCGTGTTCAGCGACCGATTCGACATCACAGGCCTGACGAGTGGCGAAGCACGTGACCTGGCTCTGCTGCTGCGCTCGGGCTCGCTGGCCACTGCGGTCGCTCTGGTTCAGGAGCGAGTGATCGGCCCGAGCCTCGGCCGCGACAACATCGACAAGGGTGTGCTGGCGCTGGAGATCGGCATGCTCGGCGTTTTCGTGTTCATGGCCATCTACTACAAGCTCTTCGGACTGGTGGCGGATGCCGTTCTGGCCGCGAACGTCGTGCTGTTGACGGCGCTGCTGTCGATGTTCGGCTTCTCGCTTTCTCTGCCGGGTATCGCGGGCATCATCCTCACGGTCGGTATGGCTGTC
>CAZLYG010000544.1:0-3596 GCA_964563075.1 uncultured Steroidobacteraceae bacterium
TGGACCGTGCCGCCAGGAGATGCCGCTCCTGGAAAGCATGTACAAGACCTACAGCAAGCACGGTTTCGTGCTGATCGGCGTGAACGTCGAGCCCGACACCAATGCCGCGAACAACTGGCTCAAGCAGACGCCGGTCACCTTCCCGGTGCTGTACGACACCAAGAGCAAGGTGAGCTCGCTGTATGACGTCTCCGTCATGCCCAGCACGGTCATGATCGACCGCAAGGGCAACATCCGCATGATCCACAGGGGCTATGTGGCCGGGGACGAGAACCAGTACATGGCGAGCCTGATGCAGCTGATGAAGGAGTAAGCTTGCTCACCAGGGGAGGAAGGGTCATGAAAGTCGTTCGGATCATCGTTGCAGCGCTGCTGGTGGTTTCCCTGAACCTGGGCCTGACGGCCTGCAGCTCCATCCAGCCGTGGGTGAAGCCCTACGAGCGCGAGCATTTCGCCGACCCGATCATGTCCTTCAACCCCGATCCGGTCTCGAGCGTCTACATCGAGCACGTTTTCGAGACTCGCGAAGGCGCTCACGGGGCGACGGGCGGCGTGGGTGGTGGCTGCGGATGCAATTGAGGCCCGTGTCCGGCATGCCCGGGCGAAAACCACGTTTTTTGCCCGGGCCCGGGCTCCGGATGGCTGCCCGGGCCGCAACGGCCGAAGGCCGCTTGCGGCGATTTACGACAGTGGCCCTGGGAGTGTGTCTCCTGGGGGCACCCGCTTTTGCGGATGTGCTGCCGGATGACCGCGCGGACGTGCTGTACCACCGCTATGAAGGTGGCGGCATCACGATTCAGGGGCCCGAAGTGCTGGTGCGCAAGAAAGTCGGCGACAGCCTGTCGCTGTCGGCCAGCTACTACGAGGATCTGATCTCCAGCGCCTCGATCGACGTGAAGCTGTCGGCGAGCCCGTACAAGGAACAGCGCAAGCAATGGACGGGCGGCTTCGATTACCTGCACGACAAGACGACCTACAGCGCCGGCATCATCAACAGCAAGGAGCCGGACTACCAGTCGAACACGTCCTACTATTCGGTCAGCCAGGCGATGTTCGGCGACCTGACCACGCTCACCATGAGCTACAAGCGCGGCTGGGACCGCATCGAGCGCGACATCAAGCTGCCCACGGGCGAGATCGTCAACGACCCGACGTTCCATCAGCAAGCCGACCACCGCGGCTACACGCTCAGCCTCAGCCAGATCCTCACCCGCAGCCTGATCGCGGATTTCAACTTCGAGGTGCTCACCGACCAGGGGTACCTGCAGAGTCCGTACCGCAAGATCCTGGTGCTCGATCCGACCTCGGGAAAGGGCTACTCCCTCGCGGATCAGGTCTATCCGAACACGCGCACCAGTAACGCCGCCTCGATCGATCTGAAGTACTACCTGCCCTACCGCGCAGCACTCGACGGGCAGTACCGGTTCTTCTCCGATACGTGGGGAATCGTCGCCCATACCTTCACGCTCGGCTACACGCAACCGCTGTGGAAGCACTGGCTGTTCGATGGGACCGTGCGCTACTACCGGCAGAACGCGGCAAACTTCTTCGCCGATATCTATCCGCGTCCCGACTACGCGAACTTCATGGCTCGCGACCGCGAGTTGGCAGCATTCCAGAGCTACACCGTCGGCGCGGGCGTGACCTACCAGTTCAACGGCATTCCGCACCTGCCCTGGATTACCAAGAGCACGCTCAACCTGCGCTTCGATCACCTGATCATCAACTACAGCGACTACCGCAACGCTCTGCTCATCGACGCCGCCAACAAGGTTCTTCCGGGGCAGGAGCCGCTCTACAGCCTCGACGCCAACGTGCTCCAGCTGTTCTTCTCGATTTGGTACTGAGTTAAGCTAAGCCCTTCGCTCGCCGTGGCGGCTTGTCTGCATACGGCGACATACACGAGGGTTCTTCAGCATGCCCAAGCGCGTAAGTCTGTTTGCCGCCATCGCCGGCCTGGCTCTGGTCACCACCGCCTCCGCCGTGGAGGGCCCCGCACGGGAGGAGGGCAAGCTTCTGATTGCCAGCCAGGTGCTGGAGGAGCAGCGCGACTCGCGTGACCAGTACATTCCCGACCGTCTGCTCGAGCGCGCCTACGCGATCGCCGTCATCCCTGACCTCACCAAGGCCGCCTTCTTCTTCGGCGGACGCCATGGCAATGGCGTCATGGTGGTGCGGAACAAGGACGGCCGCTTCTCCAATCCCGTGTTCATCACCATGACCGGAGGCAGCTTCGGCTGGCAGTGGGGCGTGCAGAAGACGGACATCGTCCTGGTGTTCACGAGCCGCCGCGGCGTCGACGGCATCGCCGGTGGCAAGGTGACACTGGGGGCCGACGCCTCGGTAGCCGCTGGTCCCGTAGGTCGCACGGCCTCCGCAGCCACCGATCCAACGTTCAAAGCCGAGGTGTACTCCTACTCGCGCAGCAAGGGCATCTTCGCCGGGCTGGCACTGGATGGCACCGTCGTGCGAATCGACGATGACGCCGACGCGGACTTCTACAGGAAGAGCGGCGTCAGCGCGAGCGACATCCTGGATGGCAGCGTCACGACGAGTGACGATGCGGCCAGACGCTTCATGGCGGCTGTCAGCACGAGCACACGCGGTCAGGTGTCTGCATCCGCCGCTCCCGCGACCCGCGAAGCAGCCGCTGCACCGCAGCCCCCGGCGGCGCCGCCGCAGCACAGCAGTGCAGCCCAGGCTTTCCCGCTGGAAGATCAGCATCCCGGCAGCGAGCCGAAGTAACTCCTGAGGTCCCCCGGCGGTGTCGTACCGCCTGGGGATCGAGGGTGGCGATCATGCACCCAGTGGTTGCCATTGTCGCGCCCGGCAATATGGGCGCCGCGGTGGCCAAACGACTCACCGAGCATGCAGTCGACGTCCTCACCACGCTGGCCGGCCGCAGCGTCAACAGCGTCGCGCGTGCGACCGAAGCGGGTATGCGCGCAGTCTCCGCCCCGGAACTGATGAGTGCGCAGTTCCTGCTGTCCATCGTCCCACCCGCCGCCGCTCTGCCCTTCGCCGAGTTGATGGCGCCTGCATTACGGGAGGCTCCTCGCAAGCCGGTGTTCGTCGACTGCAACGCGGTGAGCCCGGCGACAGCCCAAAGAATTGCAGCCCTGATCGAGCCCACCGGGGCACCGTTTGTCGATGCTGGGATCATCGGCCCGCCTCCAGGGGCTGCGCGGCAGCCGGCTATCTACGCTTCCGGTCCGCACGCAGCCCAGGTATCAGTGCTGAGCGCGCATGGCCTGGACATCCGTGTGCTGGAAGGACCGGTGGGCGCAGCCTCTGCCCTGAAGATGTCCTTCGCCGGTATCAACAAGGGCGTCATCGCCGTCGCCGCCGCAATGACGCTGGCGGCCTCGCGAGCGGGCGCAGGGAAGGAACTGCGGCGAGCGCTGGCGGAGCGCGAGCCTGCCCTGCTGGCCTCGCTCGATCGTGAAGCCACGACCGGCGATCGCGATCTGCTGGCGCTGTACAATCTGTGCGCCGCGATGGTCTTTCCCTCCCTGTATGAGGGATTCGGCGTGCCGCCGCTGGAGGCGCTGGCCTGCGGCGCGGTCGTGGTCTGCTCGAACACGTCGTCGTTGCCC
>CAZLYG010000545.1:0-3562 GCA_964563075.1 uncultured Steroidobacteraceae bacterium
GTTTCGCCGCGGGTGAACAGCGCCGAGCCGTGGGTGCGCGGCAGCACGCTGGTGCGGATCGAAATCGGACGAACCGTTCGGGTATCGCGGCCGTCGATGCGCGGCTCCCCGTTGAGAATGCGCTGGCGAACGATGTTGCTCTCGAGCTTGAAGAGAGCCGTGTCGACCTGGTCGGCCGTGTACTTGGGGGCCTCTCCTGAGACGAGGGTTGCCGTCGTCTGTGCCTTGATCTCCGAGATGCGCGCGTGACGCTGCTGCTTCTCGGTGATGGAGTACGCCTGGGAGAGCGCCGCTTGCGCATGCAACGCCACGGCACTGGTGAGATCGGGGTTGTCTACCGGCGCCTGCCAGTTCCAGCGCGGCTTGCCGGCCTGCGCCGCAAGCTCCTTGATCGCGCGGATGGCGACCTGCATCTGCTCGTGTCCGAACACGACCGAGCCCAGCATCACTTCTTCCGACAGGCCGTTGGCCTCGGACTCCACCATCAGCACCGCGTGCTCCGTGCCTGCCACCACCAGGTGCAGCTCGGAGTCCGCCAGCTCCTTCGCGGGAGGATTCAGCAGGTACTTGCCGTTCTTCCAACCTACCCGGGCGGCACCGACGGGCCCGTTGAAAGGCAGTCCCGAGAGCGCCAGGGCCGCCGAAGCGCCCAGCAGCGAGGGAATGTCGGCGTCGATCTCAGGATCCATCGACAGCACGGTCGCAACGACCTGCACGTCGTTGAAGAAGCCGTCCGGAAACAGCGGGCGGATCGGCCTGTCGATGAGGCGCGAGGTCAGCGTCTCCTTCTCGGTCGGACGCCCCTCACGTTTGAAGAACCCGCCGGGGATGCGCCCTGCGGCGTAGGTCTTCTCGATGTAGTTGAAGGTGAGGGGGAAGAAATCGCGGCCGGCGACCGCCTTCTGGGCCGCACAGGCGGTCACCAGCACCACGGTGTCGCCCATGGAGACGCGCACGGCCCCGTCGGCCTGGCGAGCCAACTCGCCGGTCTCGATGGTGACGGTATGCGGGCCGTAAGGAAATGACTTGCTGACAGCGCTCACGCTTCAATCCTCGAAGTGGGAAACCCGAAAAGGGATGCAGTTAAAACACAAGGGCCGCGTACGCAGTGCGCGGCCCAAGGTTTCAGCGGCGAAGCCCCAGTTGCTCAACGAGCTCCTGGTACTTCTGCGGTTGGGTCGATTTGAGATAGTCGAGGAGCTTGCGGCGCTGGTTGACGAGCTTCACCAGCCCGCGCCGCGAGGAGTGATCGCGCTTGTGTGCGGCAAAGTGCCCGCCGAGCCCGTTGATGCGCTCCGAGAGCAGAGCGACCTGCACTTCGGGGGAGCCGGTGTCCGCGGGACCACGACGGAACTGCGCGAGGATTCCGCCCTTTTTCTCACTGGTTAAAGCCATTGCGCCAATGTCCTGAATGCTTGATTACTATGCCATTTGGTAAGCCGCCAATTGTACCCGTGCGCGAGCCTCGGCTACAAGCTGGCAGTGCCCGTAACGGGCCAGCGCGCCACGGGCGAGCTGGTCACGGGCCGACCCGTCATGGGCCAGCCCGTCATGGGCCAGCCCGTTCCGCAGCGGAACCGTTTCCGGGCGTGCCCGGTCCCAAGGAGTAAGATAATCCCCGAGGTTCGATGGGGATCCCGCCCCTCGGAAAGGGAGAGCGACATGCAGAAGTCCACCATCATCGCAATGTGCCTGGCACTGGGCTTGGCCGCCGGCTTGGGCGGCTGTGCAACGCGACCGGCCAGTGACAGGGCCGTGGCAGCGAACGATCCACAGTGCGTCAAAGACACCGGCACCCGTATTCAGGATCCGAACCGCAAGTGTGTAGGTCAGCCCGGCGCTTCCTACACGCAGCGCGATATTCAGAATACGGGCGAGATCCAGACGGGCGAGGCTCTGAAGAAGCTGGATCCGCGCTTCCAGTAGGCGGGGCACCGCGCAGGGCCTGTCTGAGAGGATCCGTGAGCGCAGAACTCAGGGCCCGTCAGCGCAGAGCTCACGGGCGTACGAACAGCCGCCGCGGCCGCACGGCGCCTTGGCCGTCGGCCTCCCCTATCCCGAGGAATTCCCCTGCGGCGTCGTAGAGGCGCACTGCTCCCGCCAGAACGCCGCCGTCCACGGTCTGGCCGTGCAGAATTCGGGACGTGGCGGCCACATCGAGCGACACCGCGGCCAGATGCGCCAGCGGCCGGTCGGCAGGCAGGATCCCCAGTGCCTGCACTCCCTCTGGCGTGACCGCATGGAATACCTGTTCGAGAGTTTGCATGGGCTCGTGCTCGAAAGGCTCCACGTAGAGACGGCGGAGCGCAGCGACGTGTCCACAAGTGCCCAGAGCCCGCGCGATGTCCTCTGCCAGCGTCCTGATGTATGTCCCCTTCGAGCACAGCGCTTCGAGCGCCACACTCGATGCGTCCAGGCTGAGAAGCATGAGCTCGAAAATCTCGATGCGGCGCGGCTCCCGCTCCACCTCGACGCCGGATCGCGCCAGCTTGTACAGCCGCTGCCCACCACGCTTGATGGCTGAGTACATCGGCGGAACCTGATCTTGAGGCCCCACAAATGTCTGCACCTGGCGCTCGACCCAACTGCGCTCGAGCGTAGGGACGGGCGCGGTCTCGACGACCTCGCCCTCCGTATCTCCTGTGGCCGTGCGCGCGCCGAGCTGCACAGTGAAGCGGTAGCGCTTGCGACCTGAGAGGATTTCCCCCGCCACTTTGGTGGCTTCACCGAGGCAGATCGGCAACATGCCGCTGGCCAGCGGATCGAGGCTGCCGACGTGCCCGGCCTTGTCTGCGCCGAGTTGGCGGCGCACGCGCTGCAGCGCCTGGTTAGAGGATAGGCCGACGGGCTTATCGAGCAGGAGAACGCCACAGAGCCGCGGGCTCACTCGTCACTCCTGACGCTCGCGGTCGCCCTTGACGGCCTGATCGATGAGGTCCGTGAGCTGCGCGGCCCGATCCGGCGTGGTGTCGATAACGAACTCGAGCCGCGGTGCGTGCCGCAATTGCAGGCGCCGACCCACCTCTCCGCGCAAGAACCCGCCTGCACGGGTCAGTCCCACCTGCACTTCTTCCGCCGGGTGGGTGGAAGCAAACGGTGTAAAGAATACGCGGGCGGACCCCATGTCGGCCGCGAGACTCACGGCCGTGATGGTGACATTGCCGACGCGCGGGTCCTTGACGTCGCGGACGATTACGTCCGCGAGCACTCGTTGAATCTCCGATTCAACCCTGCGTCGCCTTGCGTCGGTCATCTACTGAAGCGTACGCGCCACTTCCACCCGAGAGAAGCACTCGATCTGGTCGCCAACACGCACGTCCTGGTAGTTCTTCACGCCAATGCCGCATTCGGTGCCCGCGCGCACCTCGTTAACGTCATCCTTGAAGCGGCGCAGCGATTCCAGAGCGCCCTCGAAGATCACAACGCTCTCGCGCAGCACGCGGATCGGGTTGTTGCGGCGCACCGCTCCTTCCGTCACCAGGCAGCCGGCGACGACGCCGAACTTGCTCGAGCGGAACACCTCGCGCACCTGCGCGACGCCGACGATCGACTCCTTGATCTC